>CAIVDX010000599.1 GCA_903904805.1 uncultured Rhodospirillales bacterium | reverse complement strand
TACAAGGCGCTCGGCGGCTTCGCCACCAACGGCGTCAACATGACGAAACTCGAAAGCTACATGATCAACGGCGCCTTCACCGCCACCCGCTTCCTGTGCGATGTCGACGGCCACCCCGAACAGCCCGCCCTGCGCCGCGCGCTCGAGGAACTCGATTTCTTCTCCCGCCACGTCCGCATCCTCGGCGTCTACCCCGCCGCCGCCTTCCGCCTCGCAAACACCCAAGCCTGATCCCATCTCCCCCCGATGGACCTCGATTTCTCCGATGCCGAAATCACCCGCTACTCCCGCCACATCCTCCTCGGCGAGGTCGGCGGCATTGGCCAGGCGAAGCTGCGCGCCGCCCGCGTGCTGGTCATCGGCGCCGGCGGCCTCGGCAGCCCGCTGATCCTCTACCTGGCCGCAGCCGGTGTGGGCACCATCGGCATCGTCGATGACGACCAGCTGGAACTCTCCAACCTCCAGCGCCAGATCGCCCACAGCACCGACCGCATCGGCACCCCCAAAGCCACCTCCGCCGGCACCGCCGCCACCGCGATCAACCCGCTGGTGTCCATCGAACCGCATTTGACCCGCATCATCGCCGCCAACGCGCTCGACCTGGTCTCCCGCTACGACATCGTCTGCGACGGCACCGACAATTTCCCCACCCGCTTCCTGATCAACGACGCCTGCGTGCTCGCGAAAAAAACCCTCATCTCAGCCGCCGTGCTCCGCTTCGAAGGCCAACTCGCCACCTTCAAGCCCCACGCCGGCGCCTACCCCTGCTACCGCTGCCTCCACCCCGCCGCCCCGCCGCCAGGCCTGGTCCCCGCCTGCAACGAAGCCGGCGTGCTCGGTGCGGTCACCGGCGTCATGGGCACGCTGCAGGCGGTCGAGGTGCTGAAGGAAATCATCGGCATCGGCGACAGCCTCGCCGGCCGCCTCCTGGTGTGGGACGCGCTCTCCGCCCGCATGCGCACCATCGGCCTGCCCGCCGACCCCGACTGCCCCGCCTGCGGCGCCCGCGCCCCCCTGCACGACCTCTCAGCCCATGTCTGAAAGATCAACGTCTGAAAGATCAACGTCTGAACCACCAATGTCTGAACCAACCACGTCTGAACCAACCACGTCTGAACCGTTGGGTATCCTGCTGCTCTCCGGCGGCCACGAGCGCGCCCACTACGCCATGATGACAGCCTCCTGCGCCGCCGCCCTGGGCCGCGAGGTCATCCTCTTCGCCACCAACGAAGGCTGCATCGCGCTGATGGCCGACTGGCGCGGCATGGCCGATGCCCGCCGGGATGCCTCCGTCCGCGCCGCCGGCGTGGCCAGCTTCGACGAACTCCGCGAGGCCTGCATCGAGCTCGGCGTCCGCATGATCGCCTGCGAAGCCGGCCTGGCCATTGCCGGCCTCGACCGCGCCGGCCTGCTCCCCCAGGTCACCGTCGCCGGCATCGCCAGCTTCCTCGCCCACAGCCGCGGCGGACAGCTCCTCAGCCTCTGACCAGCGACACCGCCCCCAACCGTCGCTTGACTCGGCGCGGCCCGCCGAACAATGGCTGGGCCATGCGCGAACGGATCATTCTGCTGGCATTGACGGCGCTGCTGGGGCTCACCGCCAGCCCCCGGCCGCTGCCGGCACAGACCGT
>CAIVDX010000598.1 GCA_903904805.1 uncultured Rhodospirillales bacterium | reverse complement strand
GCTCGCGCGCCAGAGCGTCGAGCGGGTAGGCGGCCAGGTCCGCATCGGTGGTGGGCGGGAAGTCGATCACCCGTAGCACGCTGCCCATGGGATGCGGGCCGGTGCCGCTATGCTCCAGCGCGCGGTCTGCGGTGGTTTCGATGTCGGCGGGTCGCTCCTGCGTGCTCCACAGGATGCGGCTGACATTGCCGCGGCCAGGGCGGACACGGACATGCGGGTTCGCGCTGTCCTGCAGCACAACGGCCCGACCAGCCGCGTCATGGCCGGTGATGATGCGTCTGATGGCGCCGAGGCCGGGTTCGTCTGTGCTCATATCCATCATCTCGGCCGGGCCTCAGCAGCGCGTCAAGGCCCGGTTGACGCGGGTGCGCAGCACTTCGCATCATCGTGCCAAATCGGGAGCGAAACCGGATGACCGCCTACATCATCGGCGCCTATGAACACCACACGCGCCATGCGCCTGATACGCCGCTCGCGCGCCTGCACGCCGAATGTGCCCGCGGCGCGCTGGCCGATTGCGGCCTCAGCAAGAACGACATTGACGCCTATTACTGCGCCGGCGACGTGCCGGGTTGGGAGATGGCCGGCGTGGGGCCCTTCTCCATCATCGAGTATATGGGCCTGAATCTGCGCCATCTCGACACCACCGAGAGCTGGGGCAGCTCCTATATCAATCATGTTGCCCACGCGGTTGATTCGATCGAGGCCGGGCGCTGTTCGGTGGCGCTGATCACCCTGGCGGGGCGTCCGCGCAGCGCGAAGCTTGCCACCGGAACGCTCGCGCATGGCCAGGGCAGCGCGCCGGAGAGCGTGTTCGAGGCGCCCTATGGCCCGACGGTGGCCAACGTCTATGCGATGTGCGCCGCGCGTCACATGTATCAGTATGGTACCACCTCTGAGCAGCTTGCGTGGATCAAGGTGGCGGCCTCGCACCACGCGCAGTGGAATCCAAACGCGATGCTGAAGGAGGTTGTCACCGTCGAGCAGGTGCTGGCCAGCCCGATGATCGCCGACCCGCTGCATCGGCTGGATTGCTGCGTCATCTCCGATGGTGGTGGCGCGCTGATCGTAGCGAATGAGGAGATCGCGCGCGCCTCAGGGCGCCCGCTGGTCGCGCTGCGCGGCGCGGGCTTCGCGCCCAAGCATCTCGATGGCGGGCGGGTGGACATCACCTATTCCGGCGCGAAATGGTCGGGCGCGCGGGCCTTCGAACAGGCGCGGGTGACACCATCGGACATCAAATATGCCTCGGTCTATGACAGCTTCACCATCACGGTGCTGATCCAGCTGGAGGATCTCGGCTTTTGTGAGAAGGGGCAGGGCGGCCGCTTCGTTGCCGACGGCAACCTGATCTCCGGCGTGGGGAAGCTGCCCTTCAACACCGATGGTGGCGGATTGTGCAACAATCACCCGTCGAACCGCGGCGGCATGACCAAGGTGATCGAGGCGGTACGGCAGCTGCGCGGTGAGGCACATCCCAAGGTGCAGGTGTCCAACTGCGACCTTGCCATCGCGCATGGGACCGGCGGCCATCTCGGCGCACGCCATGGCAGTGCCACTGTCATTCTGGAGCGTGTGTGATGACCAGTCGCCCGATCTGCGAACTGTCCCCTGGGCCGGACGACGTGGCCTGGTTCGAGGCGACGGCCCGTGGCGAACTGATGGTTCGCCATTGCGAAGCCTGTGACGAGGTGCATTTTCCCCCACGTCCGATCTGTCCCTATTGTTTTTCAGACCGCACGGCATTCCTAAAATGCGCAGGACTCGGCACTATCTACAGCTTCAGCACGCTGCGTCGGGTGGAGGTGCCCTACTGCATCGCCTATGTCACGCTGGATGAGGGGCCGACCATCATGACGAACATCGTCGATTGCGTGCTGGACTCCATTGCCATTGGCCAACGCGTACGGGTTGTGTTCCAGACAAGTGCGAACGGCTACGCAGTGCCGATGTTCACGCCCGTGGCGGCCTAGGTGATGATCGAGCCGCCAACCTTCGCGGTGCCGTCAGGCAGCTTTCTCGGCATTGGCCGCGCGGATGCGGGCGCGGAGTTCGTGATCGCCGGCATTCCACTGGACATCGGCACCACCAACCGCGCCGGCGCACGTGACGCCCCGCGGGCGATCCGAGCAGCCAGCCGCATGCTGGTGGATGGTCAGCATCCGCATTGGTGGTTCGATCCCAAAACGATGCCACTGTCCGACATCGGCGATCTGCAGATCGCGTTGGGCGACATCGCCGCAAGCCATGCGCTGATCGAGCGCCAGGCCGGGATGCTGAGCCATCTGGTCGCGTTCGGCGGCGAACATGGTGTGACACTGCCCTTGCTGCGCGCGCTGCGTCTGCGGATCGGCGAGCCTGTGGGCCTGCTGCATTTCGACGCGCATTGCGACACATCGGAAGATAATTTCGGCCAGATCCACGCCCATGGTAGCGTGTTCTACCACGCCATTATGGAAGGGCTCGTCGATCCGCGCCGCACCATCCAGATCGGCATCCGCGCGCCGATGCCCCGTGACATGTGGGATTGGACGCTCGGGCAGGGTGTGAGCATCCTCACCGCACAGGACGTGCATGCGAGCACGCCCGACAAGATTGCCGCGCAGATCAAAGGCGTTCTAGGCCCCGCGCCCAGCTATCTGAGTTTCGACATCGACTCGCTCGATCCCTCTTGCGCGCCAGGCACCGGCACGCCGGAAATCGGTGGGCTGCTGAGTTGGCAGGCGCAGGCGATCATCCGCCGCCTTGCCGGCGTGAAATTCGTCGGCGCTGACGTGGTTGAGGTGTTGCCCGCGTGCGACGTCAGCGAGATCACCGCGCTCGCCGGGGCCACCATCGCCTGGGAATATCTCTGTCTGCTCGGCGCAAACCGTTAGGGCGGCGCCTCGCCGCCAACGGCTGAGCCCCGTGGTTTGTGACAGTCGCTCAGGTCCTGTCGGCATCACGGCATTTGCATGACTCTGCTGGGCGCGTTGCCCTATAAGCCGCGTCCCGGTGATCGACATCACCGTCACTGACGCCATCGCACGTGCCGCGAGTCTCCTGCCCATCGGAGACACAGCAACGACGGGACGCGTCCTTTTCGTCCAGACCGGCCCAACCGTGGGGCCGGGGCCGTGAGGGATACGCCTATGCTGTTCGCCTGCCCTGCGATGTTTCTCATCGCGACATCAGATCGAAAACCGCTCGGCGCCATCAGCGCCTGAGCGTAATCACCTTTTCGTGTCTGCGTCCGGTCCGCTTCGGCCGGTGGTTCCCTTTGGTGGGAGTGTTCTCCGATGAGCCTGCTCGACAATCGTGCCTCTGTCCTCGCCCTGCGTCATCGCTACGACGCCGCGGCCGCGATTCTGCCCGAAGTCGCCGACATGGTGTCTGTCGAACGTCCGGCCGAGCCGATGCACTGCCTGCGCCCTGCTGCGGTCAGCGCCGCCTCGCGCGACTTCGCCTCCGCCTTCCCGGGCACCACGCTCTATGCCGTGAAGTGCAACCCGGAGCCTGCCGTGCTGCGTGCGGTGTGGGAGGGCGGTGTACGCCATTTCGATTGCGCATCCGAGCCGGAAATCGCTCTGGTCCGTGGCATGTTTCCTGAGGCGACGATCCACTTCATGCACCCGGTGAAGGCGCGCGGCGCCATCCGCGCGGCGTGGAGCCGGCATGACGTGCGCGACTTCGTGCTCGATCACCCCGATGAACTTGCCAAGATTCTCACCGAGACCGAGGCCTCCGCCGCGGAGGGTCTGGGCCTGTTCGTGCGCCTCGCGCTGCCGAAGGGCTCGGCTGCCTATGACCTGTCGGGAAAGTTCGGCGCGGAGCCGGATGTTGCCGCCGAGCTGCTCGCGCTCGCCCGCCCGCATGCCGCGCGGCTGGGCATCTGCTTCCATGTCGGCAGCCAAATGCTCGACCCGCTGGCCTGGCGCCGCGCACTCAAGCTCGCCGGCGAGGTCGTTGCGCGCTCGGGTGTGATTGTCGATGTTGTCGATGTCGGTGGTGGTTTTCCTGCGCGCTATCCCGGCGACGAGGTGCCTCCACTTGGTGCCTTCTTTGCTGAGATCGAGATGGGCCTGGAGGATGCCGGTCTGGCGAATGCCGAACTGTGGGCTGAGCCCGGCCGCGCGCTGGTCGCCACCGGTACCTCTGTCGTGGTGCAGGTGCAACTGCGCCGCGGCAATGCGTTGTTCATCAATGATGGCGTCTATGGCTCGCTGTCGGATGCTGGTGCACCTGGCTTCATCTACCCCACCCGGCTGCTGCGCCCGGATGCGCCTGCTTCAGACTCGCCAGAGGAGGGCTTCATCTTCTTCGGCCCCACCTGCGACAGTGCGGACCGCATGGCGGGCCCGTTCCTGCTGCCCAACGACGTGGAGGAGGGCGACTGGATCGAAATCGGCCAGCTCGGCGCCTACGGGGCCTGCCTGCGCACCGGCTTCAACGGTTTCGATCGGGCTCGTGTTGTCGAAGTGCGGGACGCGCCACTTATGCGGGGCTGAGCTTTGGGAAGTTATTCTAGGTTCCGAATAGTCGTGCCCACGGAATCCGAATGAAGGTGACCGATGAGAACGTCGGCTGCTGCTGACCATGGGGTCGGAACGAAATTGTTGCGCACCTTCTCTGTCCAGGCTGGCAGGTCGGTTGGATCGTCGAGTAGCTGGCGCAACTCGGCGAGCAGATCGTTGAGATTGTCCGGGTCGAACAGGCGCGCCAGGCCGGCACCGCTCTCGGGCAGTGCCGTACGGTTGGCCGCGAAACAGGGCTTGCCGAAGCCGTGGCTCTCGCTCACCGGCAAGCCCCATCCCTCCGCGAAACTCGGCATCATCGTGAACAGGCAACCCTCATACAGAGCGCTGACCTCGCCATCGGTGGGATCGCTGACGATCAGCAACTTGCCGCCCAGGGCATGGGTGTTGCGTATCTGCTGAAGCAGGTCCTCAACCATCCAGCCGACCCTGCCGGCGAATACCAGCGTCGGCACCTGATCCGCCGGACGCTCGCGCAGCAGCTGGCGCCACGCGCGAAACGCCATCTGGTGGTTCTTTCGCGCCTCGATGGTCGAGACGATCAGCGCGTAGGTGCCTGCGGGCGGCAAACGCGGTGTGCGCTGCGAAGCCGCCGGACCACCACCAAAGCCGGTGCCCATCGGCAGCACCCACACCGCCGGAGGATCTGTCACTCCCAGTTCGGACAGCCGTGCCTCGACATCCGTCGCGGTGCTGTTTGAGATCGCGAAGATCGCATTCGCGCGCGGCAGCACGTCGTCGCACCAAGCGGTGAACAGCCGTACCAGGCCGGCATTGCAATATTCAGCAAAGCGGATGGGGAACAGATCATAGCTCAGCAATGCGAAGCGCAGCCCGTGGCGCGCGCGGGCTGCGGAGATCTTCTCGCCATAGGCGGGATGATCCCACGGTGCGCCGAGCGTCACCAACCAATCGCCGGCACGCACCTCGGCGCGGAAGTGTCCGGTGTCGCCCGTGGGCGGGCCGGGTGGCGGGTTCAGTGCCTGTGCGACAGCGCGTCTTGCCTCGCGCGCCGCCTTGACCCATGCCCTCAAGGCGGCCGCTTGCGCGCGCATCAGTTCGCCCAGCGACCGGCGCAGCGCGAACGGCAGAGGATGCACCAGCCCACGCAGCGCCCTCGAGATTTTGCCATGCGGACCCGCCTCGGCGGGCTGCGCCAACGGCGAGCCGCCTGGCCGGTGCGTGTCGGTCAGTCGCCCGAACAGGCCGGCCAGGTCAGCCCATGTCACCTCGGCGAATCCGTCGTTGCCATGATGGCGCACGAACCTCACCGGCGCACCGGCTTCCCGCAGCGCCTTGCACAGCTCGAAGCACACGCGCTGAATTCCGCTCGGTCGTGGGTTGGCCTGCGCGTAGAGGAAGATATCCTCGACATCGATCCACAAGGTTGGGCGATCCATCAGTCAGATTTTCCTTGCAGGCGCATGCGCCAGTCCTCGAACAGATCGGACAGCGTGGTCCGCCACGGAATCCTGGGCGACCAGCCGAGAAGCGCCCGCGCCGCCGATGCGTTGCCGGAGGCGGTGGGAATGTCGCTCGGCCGCAGCCGTGCCGGATCAGTGCGCACGCTCACCGCCACCCCGGCGAGGGCGCGCAGTTCGGCCAGAACATCGGCGATTCGCCGCGCGGTGCCGGACGCGATGTTGAGGATGCAGCCAGAGGGAACCCGCTCCACGGCGATCGCCGCGGCATAAGCGGCGCACACATCGCGCACATCCAGAAAATCCCGCGCACTGTCCAGATTGCCCACCAGCATCTCCGGCGCCTGCTGTCCCAGCGAGATCGCGGCCAACTGCCGCGCGAAGGCGGAGACTACGAAGCTGTCGGACTGGCCGGGACCGGTATGGTTGAAAGCGCGCACACGCACCACGTCGAGCCCACCGCCCGCCATCATACCGAGCGCAAGATCGGCGGACGCCTTGGTCACGCCATAGAGGGTCAGCGGCGCCAATGGCGCGGCCTCATCCAGTGCCACTCCGGCGCGGAAGCTCGCGCCATAGGCCTCGGCCGAAGAGGGGAAGATCAGCCGACATGCTGGCACCTGCGCCTGCAGTGCGCGAGCCAACGCCAGCGTGCCATGCAGATTGACCGCCCAGGCGACATCCTGATCAGCCGCGGCCTGGCTGACGGTTGAGATCGCTGCCAGATGCACACAGGCATCGGGTCGCGTGTGCGCAACCATCTGCGCAACCGCCTGGTGGTCGCGCAGATCAGCCTCGCCGGAGATGACGTCTGTTGTGGGAAAGCGCGCCGCCAACGCTGCACCCAAATGGCCGCCGACGAACCCGCTGGCGCCGGTGACCAGAATCCGCGCCGGCGTCATCGAGCTAGGCCATCCGGACGCGATGGCGGGCGATGTCCGCCTCCACCATTTCTGCGGCCATGTCCTCCAGGCTGGTTTGCGAGCTCCAGCCGAGCACCTGCCTGGCCTTGGTTGGGTCGCCCTGCAGCACGTCCACTTCAGCCGGCCGCATGAAGGCGGCATCGGTGACCACATGGTCCTGCCAGTTCAGCCCGGCATGCGAGAACGCGATCCGGCAAAACTCCGCGATCGAGGTGGTGCGGCCGGTGGCCACCACGTAATCGTCGGGGCTGGCCTGCTGCAGCATCAGCCACATCGCCTGCACATAGTCGCGCGCATGGCCCCAGTCGCGTGTCGCCGCCAGATTGCCCAGCTTCAGCTCGCTCGCCAGCCCAAGTTTAATGCGTGCCACGCCATCGGTGATCTTGCGGGTGACGAACTCGATGCCGCGCAGCGGGCTTTCATGGTTGAACAGGATGCCGGAGCTCGCATGCATGCCGAAGCTCTCGCGGTAATTCACCGTCATCCAATGTGCATAGAGCTTAGCCACCGCGTAGGGCGAGCGTGGATAGAACGGCGTGGCTTCATTCTGCAGCGTCGCCTGGATCTTGCCGAACATTTCCGATGAGGACGCCTGATAGAAGCGCGCGCCTGCATGGGCGATGCGCACGGCCTCCAGCATATGGGTGGCGCCGATACCGGTGACATTGCCGGTCAGGATCGGCTGATGCCAACTGGCCGCGACGAAGCTCTGGGCGGCGAGGTTATACACCTCGTCGGGCCTGGTGTCGGCGATCAGGCGGATCAGGCTCGACAGGTCGGTCATGTTGCCGTCGAGCAGCTCGACATCATCGATGATGCCGAGCCAGCGCAGACGCTCGCCCACCATGTCGGCCGAGGCCGAGCGCCGCAGCAGCCCAACCACGCGATATCCCTTGCCCAGCAGGAGCTGGGAAAGATATGCGCCGTCCTGACCGGTGATCCCGGTGATAAAAGCAGTGGGCATCAAACCATCCAAGTTGCTAGAGCGGGGTGGTACCATCGCGGCCGGAGGGTGACAACCATCGGCCCCGGCGCATCAGGGGAGGGCAAGCCATTGACCAGAAGACATCAGTTCGTCGCGCGCGGGGTTATCCCGGCGTGTCTGCTGCCCTTCCATGACGACCTGTCGATCGACGAAGCGGGCTTTCGCAGCCATCTGGCCGACCTGTTGGCCATTGAGGGTATCACCGCCATCACCCTGAACGCACATGCCACCGAGGTCGCCAGCTGCACCGAGGCCGAGCAGGAGCGCGTGCTCGCCATCGCCGGCGAGGTGATCGGTGACCGTCTGCCGATCGTCCATGGCATCTATGCCGAGGGCAGCCAGGAGGCCGCGCGGATCGCCCGTCGCGCTCAGAAGGGCGGGGCAAGCGCATTGCTGGTCTTCCCGCCCGGGCCGTTCACGCTGGGTCACAATGTTGAGATGGCGCTGACCCACCTGAAATGGATCGCCGACGCCTCGGACCTGCCGATCATCGTTTTCCAATATCCGCTGGCCACCGGCCAGGGCTACAAGCTCGACACGTTGGTGGCGATGGCCGAGCAGATTCCCACCATGGTGGCGATCAAGGATTGGTGTGCCGATCCGCGTTTGGCCGAACGGCAGATCGTCACGCTGCATGGCCTCACCCGCCCGGTGAATGTGTTGAGCACCCACTCGGCCTGGCTGTTCGCCTCGCTGGTGCTGGGCTGCGACGGGCTGCTCTCCGGCGCGGGCAGCGTGATCGCCGATCTGCAGCTTGCGCTGTTCAACGCCGTGCAGGCCGACGACCTCGCCGCGGCTCGCGCGATCAATGCCCGCATCCGTCCAATTGCCGAGGCCTTCTATGCCGAGCCGTTCGGCGACATGCATAACCGTATGAAGGAGGCGCTGGTGCTGCTCGGCCGGCAGGAGCGCGCGGTGGTCCGCCCGCCGCTGGTGAAGATCCATGCGCCGGAGATCGCCTCGATCCGTGCATCTCTGGTGGCGGGTGGCGTGCTGTGATTGTCTGATGACAGCACGGTGACGCGTTGCCTCCCGGATTGGTTTCGCCTTAGGTTGCATATGATTTCACTGGGCTGGCGTCGCCAGCCACTGACGGGAGCGTGACGCGATGGGACTTCTCGATTCGATCCTCACGCAGGTGATGCAGGGTCAGGTGAACCAGGGCGGGGCAGCCGGGCAGGCGCCGGCTGGTGGCGACCTGATGGGCTCGCTGTTGGGAGCGTTGCTGGGTGGCGGTCAGATGCCGCAGCAGGGGCAGCCGCAGGCGGCACCGGGTGGCATGGGCGGCATGGGCAGCGGCATGACAGGGGCGCTTGTCGCGGCCGGGGTGTCGATGCTGGTCGCGAAGCTGCAGCAAGGTGGCCTGCAGGAGACAGTGAACAGCTGGGTCGGCCATGGTGAGAACCAGCCGGTGGCACCGGATGCGCTGCACAAGGCGCTGGGTCCGGAGCAGGTGCAGACCATGTCTGCGCAGACAGGTTTGCCAACCGGCGCGCTGATGGGCGTGCTGGCGGCGGCCTTGCCACAGCTGATCAACGGCCTCACCCCGCAGGGCCGTCTGCCCGAGGCGCACGAGGTTCCGCATGACGTCGTCGCCGGCTGGCCGGGCGGCAAAGCGACCGGCTGAGCCCATTGTGAGCGACGGCGGCTGCAATTCTATTGCGGCAGCAGCAGACGCTGTAGATCCAGACTACCCTCGACCAGGCCGAACTGCTTTGTCAGGTCATAGAGGAACTGCAGATCCCCCAGCGTGATGTCGGGCGAGACCAACGAGATATCGGCGACATTGCCCTTGGTGTATTTCAACTCGACCGCTTTCGCCGCCGGGTCTCTCTGCCACGCCGCGAAGCCCTCGGCCACGCCGGCACGGAAGGCGCGGATGTCAGCCATGTGGGCCTCCGCCCAGCGTCGCTCGGCCACCCAGAGCGACGCGATCATCTCGCCCACCAACTCCTTCGGATAATCGGCCACCAGGACCGCGCTGTGGTTGGCCAGCGCGTTGGCGCGGAACGGGTCGATCATCAGGGCAGCATCGATCTGATGGCCGCGCATCATGTCCAGCATCGGCGGGAACGATTGCTCCACCGGCACGATCTCGTCGAACCGCACCCCATGCATCAGCAGCCAGCGCCGAAAGCTGAGATCGACCAGGCTCTGCAGCCCAGGGATCGCCACGCGCTTGCCACGCAGATCCTCCGCCCGGCGCAGCCCTGAATCGGGCAAGGCGAGCAGGCTGAAGGTGGCGTGCTGCTGGGTTGAGCGGTCCCAGCCGGCCACTGCGACGAGATCGAGCCCGTTCGCCACAGCCTGGAACAGTACCGGCCCGGTGGACAGACCGATCTGCACGCTGCCCGCCATGATCGCCGGCACGATGGTTGGGATCAGCGCGATGGTGATTGGGTTGGCGTCCAACCCACGTTTGGAGAAATAGCCGAGATCGCGCGCGATCAATGAGGGTGTGAGGCTCGACCCGGGCACGCTCGCGATCGTCACCACCTCTGCCCTTACGGGGTGGGCCACAGCAAGCAATGTCAGCGCAAGCCCGAGCACGGCCAATGGTCGCATGGTTGTCTCCCCCCGACGCCGGGATTTCTTCCCGGTCTCATCCCAGCACAGCGGAGAATGGGGGCTGAGCGCAAGCGCTACAGGACGCCGGTGAAATGCCCGCCGTCCAATAGGATCGCCTGGCCGGTGAGATAGCCAAGCTTCGCGTTGCAGATCGACGCGCAGAGATCGCCGAATTCCGCGGGCGTGCCGAAGCGCCCGGCGGGGATCGCAGCCAGCGACGACGCCCGGAGCGCCACCTCGTCGCCATTGGACTGCTTGGCGCGATTGGTGAAGTTGCTGGCCAACCGATCGGTCTCGAAGGCATGCGGCAGCAGCGCGTTGATTGTCACGCCGTCGGCCGCGACCTGGCGCGACAGGCCCTTCAGCACAGACCAAAGCCCGGCGCGCGCGGCGTTGGACAAGGCGAGGAACGGCAAGGGCGCCTTCAGTGCGCCTGAGGAAATCACCACGATGCGGCCAAAGCCTCGCGCTCGCATGCCAGGGATGATTGCGCTCACAAGATCGATCTGTGCGGTGATGCCGGCTGTGAGGGCGGCATTCCATTGGGTCTCGCCAAACCGCAGCGCATCGCCAGGTGGCGGGCCGCCGGAATTCAGCACCAGAATGTCTGGAGTGGGGCAGGCGGCGAGCAAGGCGGCGCGTGCTGCCGGGTCGGACAGGTCGCCGGCGACTGGTGTGGCATGCACGCCGTGGGTTGCGCTGAGCGCGGTCGCTGTGGCGATGAGACCGGCGGCATCGCGCGAGAGCAGAGTCAGAGCGACCCCTTCGGCGGCGAGGGCATTCGCGCAGGCCTGACCGAGCCCGGTGCGAGCCCCACATACGATAGCATTTTTACCGTTCAATCCCAGGTCCATGGGGCTCTCCTCAGGCGGATGCCGACAGCGCGGAAGTGTTCAGGAGTGAACACCGGTTTCGTCTATGAAGCAAAATCTGCAATGGGCATGATGATTCCTCTTGCATGGCAGTCCCGCGCGGGCCTAGTCTGCGTTTCAGGGGTGAAGCGATGGTTCACCTATGAAACGCTTGATGGTCTCTTCCACGCTGCCTTCCGGTCCGAAAAGGTGCTGCATGTCCGACCAGGCTGCCTCGTCACCCGTGATGTTGACGGTGTTTCTGCGGCACGACCAGTCGCTGAATCTCAACGCGGTGCAGAGCCGGCTGAAGGAAGCAGAGTGGTGGGATCGCTTCCCGCCAGCGGGCGTGGAGATCGTTTCCTGGACGGTGGCGATGGGCTTTGGCCAGATCGTCACACTATCGATGCCGCCGGACCTGCTCCCGGTGGTCAATGTCGAGCTGGAACGCTCTGCCTGGGGCGTGTTCCGCACCGAATGCTACCCGACCTATGATTTCGTGCCGGTTCGTGCCCGCATCACCGAACGTGTTCGCCAAGGAGGCGTCTGACATGGCCAACATCCCCCCGCATCTGCTGCCGCCGCAATATCTCAACGCGAATCAGCATCGTCTGAACCCGCCGACTCAGTATGAAAATCTTCTCGGCGACGCGATCGAGGGTGCATTCCGCACCGGCATCGAGACGCTGCCCGAGCTGGTGGCCTGGCTGAACGACCAGTTCGTTCCCTCGCCGGGCGGGCAGGCCTGGACCGAAGAGATGTTCACCGCTGAGATGCGCCGGCTGGGCGCGTAGGGGGCTGAGATGGCTGATATCGTCACACAGGATCGTGTCGTGACCGACGCGGAGATCGATGCGCTGCTCGAGAAGGGCGTGCGTAACCAATGGTATGCGATCTGCCCGAGCAGCTTTGTGCAGAACGTTCCGGTCTCGTTGTTCCGCTGTGGCTACCGCATGGTGCTGTGGCGCGAGGGCAACGGCACGCTGCATGCGTTGGAGGATCGCTGCCCGCATCGTGGCGCGCCCCTGTCCATCGGCATCCCGATGGGCGATCGCATCGCCTGCGGCTATCACGGCGTGCAGGTCGATGGCGATGGTGTTGCCGTGCGTGTTCCGGGCAGCCCTGGTTGCAAGCTGGAGGGGTCGAAAACCACCAAATCCTTTCCGGTGCAGGAACAAGCCGAGATGATCTGGGCTTATGTAGGCGACAGCCTGCATCCGGAGCCACCTGAACTGCGGTTGCCCGAAGAACTGACCTCGCCGGAATATTCGCATTTCCTGTGTTATGCCGAATGGAAGGGTGATTATCGTTATGTAATCGATAACGTAATGGACCCTATGCATGGCGCCTTTCTGCACAAGCAGTCGCACTCGATGGCCGAGGGCGAGATGGTGGCCGACTTCCGCGTGCGCGACACCGAGACCGGCTTCATGTTCGAGAAGGTGGCGCAGCGCGGGGTGAATTTCGACTGGACCGAGTGGGGCGATACCGGCACGATGTGGCTGCGCCTGGAAATCCCCTATCCGAAAACCGGTGGTCCAGGAGGCAATTTCGCGATTATCGGCAGCTACACGCCTGTTTCGCCGAGCCTCGCGGTGGTGGTGCATTGGCGCTGCCGCAAGGTGAGCGGCTGGCAGCGCGACACCTGGCGTTTCCTCTATCGCAACCGGCTGGAGGCGCGGCACTGGGCTGTGCTCGAGCAGGATCGGGTGCTGCTGGAGGTCTGCGAGCCTGACGCAAATGCGCGTGAGATGCTCTACAACCATGATGTCGGGCTGGTGCGCGGGCGCCGCGTGCTGCGCAACAAGGCGAAGGCCCAGCTTGAGGCTTTGGCGGCGGCCGGCAAGCGTGGTTGATGTCGTCACGATACGCCGGGTCGGCCGTGCCGCGCCCGGCGTGCCCTTCGCGCCGTGCCTTATTGTGGGGCAGGAAATCGCGATCTCCGGCGTGATCGCGCACGGCATCGGCGACTCAATGACCGCGCAGGCCGAGGCGGGCTTCGCCGAGATCGCTGCCATGCTGGCCGCGGCCGGGGGCGGAATTCACAATATCTACAAAGTGGTGATCTACGTCACCGACATGGCGCGCCGCGGTGAGATATCGGCCGTACGGCAACGCATCTTCGATGGGAATTTCCCCTGCTCGACACTGGTGGAAGTGAAATCGCTCGCCGATCCGGACGCACTGATCGAGATCGATGCCTTCGCCAATCTCGGCGTTGATCTGCGTGCCGCGGTGGATGCATGAACGAGCTTTCGCCCGCGAAGGCTGGCTTGCGCACACGGCTGGAATTCCGCGGTGTGACCAAGCGGTTTGCCTCGAAGAAGGGGCCGGGGATCACCGCAGTGACCGATCTCAACATTTCCATCGGTGACGGCGAGGTGGTCTCCATCATCGGACCCTCTGGCTGCGGCAAATCGACGCTCTTGAACATGGCCTCCGGCCTCGATCCGGCCTCCGAGGGAGATGTTTTTGTCGATGGTGTGCGGGTGGAAAAGCCCAATGCGCATGTCGCCTTTATGCTGCAAAAGGACTTGCTGCTGCCCTGGCGCACGATCCGGCAAAATGTCGAGTTCGGGCTGGAAATTCTTGGTCGGTCCAGCCGCGAACGGCGCGAGATCGCGATGGATCTTCTGGCGAAATGTCGTTTGCAGGGCTTCGAGGATCATTATCCGCACCAGCTTTCGGGCGGCATGCGCCAGCGCGCGGCGCTTGACCGCACGCTCGCGGTTGATCCCTCGGTTCTGCTGATGGACGAGCCCTTCAGCGCGCTGGATGCGCAGACTAAGATGGTGCTGCAGCAGGATCTCGGCCGCACGTTGGCCGCGACCGGCAAGACCGCGCTGTTTGTCACCCATGATCTGGTCGAGGCGATCACACTGTCGCACCGTGTGTTGGTGATGAGCCAGCGGCCGGGCAGAATCATCGAGGAAATCATCGTTGATATCGACGACATTTCCAACCCGATGGCGCGCCGGACCCATCCGAAGGTGGGCCCGCTGGTCGGACGACTGATGGAATTGCTGCATATCGACGAAGCTGATGCCTGAGCAAACAAAGGGAATGACCATGTTGAATCGTATTATCATGTCGGCGGCTCTGGCGATCGGCGTCAGCGGCGCAGCGACTGCGCAAAGTCTGCAGCCGGTAACCTATCTGCTGCCGGCCCCCGCGGTGCAGCCGGCCTTCGGCCCCTGGATGGTCGCGTTGCAACGCGGCTACTTCAAGGCGGAGGGGCTCGATGTGACCTTCCAATCGGCCCGCGGCGGTGTCGATGCCGCCAAGCAGGTCGGCGCGGGCAATGCGGTCATCGGTGGCGCAATCGGCGACACCACGATCCTGGTCCGCAGCAACGGCGTGCCGGTGCGCACCGTCGCGCTGCTCGGCGGCCAGGGCTTCATGCAGCTTGTCCTCAACAAGGATAAGGTGAAGTCGGTTGCCGATCTGAAGGGCAAGACCGTCACCACGATGGCCTATCAGGACACCACGTTCTTCGCCCTGCTTGGCATGATTGCCACCCAGGGAATGACCAAGAATGACATCAACGGCCAGGCGGTCGGTCCGGTGAACGTGTGGAAGCTGTTCGCCGCCGGCCAGGCAGATGCGATGGCATCGGTTCCGGAATGGACAGTCTGGGCCCGCAATGCAATGCCGAATGCCAATCTTGAGGTCATTCCGTCTGACACGCTGTTCAAGAGCATGGCCCAGGCGGTGGTTGCCTCGGATGAGAGCATCCAGAAAAACCCCGCGCTGATCGGTAAATTGGTGCGTGCGACCCTGCATGGCCTGGAGGACATCAAGTCCGACCCGGTTGGGGCATCCAAGGACTATGTGAAGCAGATCACCGAATATGCCGACCAGCAGCCGGTGATCGCCGACATCTTCAAGATGTATGACCAGTATGTCTACCCGGGCCAGGCCAAGGCCGGTATGGTCGATGCCGAGCGGCTCGGCGCACTGCAGGAGTTTTATCTGAAACAGGGCATCATCGAGAAATCCACGCCCGTGGCCGATCTCTATACCAACCAGTTCGTGCAGTAATTCCGATGGGAAGCTGGGCTGATCCGGGAAAGCAATTGATGGTGGCGGCCAGCGTGGGCCTTTTCGCGCTGTTCCTTGCCGCCTGGCAATGGGGACCGCCCGCCCTGGGCATCCCCGCCTTCATCATTCCGCCAGCGGATGCGGTGTGGCATGAGTTCGTGCGCATGTCTGCGCGTGACCAGCTTTGGTACCATACCGGCGTGACGGCGCTGCAAGTGCTGCTCGGCTTCCTGTTCGGCATGCTGCTCGGCATGGTGGTGGGCTTCGCGCTGGGCATGTCCGCCTCGGCGGAGTTTGTTCTCTCGCCTTATATTCTGGCGTTGCAGATCGCCCCCAAAGTGGCCTTCGCGCCGCTCTTCGTGATCTGGTTCGGTTACACGATGACACCAAAGATTCTTGTTGCGGTGCTGATCGTGTTCTTTCCGGTGATGATCAATGTGCTCGGCGCAGTGCGCTCGATCGATCCGGACATCGTACGGCTCGCGCGCGCCTTCACCGCCAACCGGCTACAGCTGTTCTGGAAGATCGAGTTTCCGGCTGCCCTTCCGCCATTCTTCGCAGGCCTGCGCATCGCGGCCACCCTTGCAGTGATCGGCGTTGTGGTTGGCGAACTGGTCGGCGGCAACACGGGTCTAGGCTATCTGCTTTCCTTCGGTGAAGGCGCGGGCAACACCGCGATGGTGTTCGTTACCATCATCCTGCTGACACTGATCGGCATCGTTCTCTACGGTGGCATCGTGATCATCGAGAACAAGGTGCTGCACTTCATGCCCGCGCGAGTGCGGGCGGCGGGGTAGCGACATGGACAGCGCCCCCGATTTCGGCACGACGCTGCCGACCGGCAAATATATCGTGCCTGCCCTCGCGCAGGGGTTGGGCGTGCTGTCTCTGTTCACGCGCGATCGGGTGATGCTGACCACCAGCGAGATCGGCACGGCCCTTGGCCTCTCGCGCACCGGCACCTTCCGTATTCTGCACACGCTGGTGGCGATGGGCTATGTCGAAAAGGTTGATGAGCGGCGCTTCAGACTTGGCCCGGCTTTGTTGACACGTGGTTTTGCCTATCTCGCGTCGCTTGATCTTGTCGAGGTCGCGCGCCCGCCGTTGGAATTGTTGCGAGACGACACCGGGCATGCCACACAACTCGCGGTACTGGACGGCACTGAGATCCTGTATCTCGCGCGCTATGCGGCGCGCTCGCCACTCACATCGAACATCGAGGTAGGCACGCGTCTGCCAGCCTACGCCACCGCGATGGGCCGCGTGTTGCTGATGGAGCGGCCGCGCGCAGAGATCGCTGCGTTGTATGAAAACGCGACGCTGAAATCCTTCAGCGCGATCACGCCAACCAACTTGACCGCCCTGTTCGATCGCCTGTCCGCCGATCGCGCCCGTGGGCATGTGCTCAGCCATTCCGATTTCGAACCGGGTGTCGACAGCCTCGCCCTGCCGGTGCGCGATAGCACGGGCATGATCGTCGCCGCTATCTCAGTGGTCGGGCATGACTGGGCACGCCAGGACTCCGCGGCACTCGCTGGGATGATTGCACGGGCGCGGCAAACAAGTGACCGTATTTCGCAATGGTTGGGCTGGCAGGACGCAAACGCTCTGCCGCACACAAGCACGGAGAACGCAGCATGACCGACAAGCAGATGT
>CAIVDX010000597.1 GCA_903904805.1 uncultured Rhodospirillales bacterium | reverse complement strand
GATGATGACGGGCCACACCGCGGTGATGAAGATCACGAAAATCGCACTCGGTTGCGCCTCACGAAACGCCGCCAGCGAGATCGGCAGCCACGCCAGCGGCGGCACCGTGCGCAGCACCTGGAAGATCGGATCCAGCCCGCGCATCGCGATATCGGAGGTGCCCACCAGCAGGCCAAGCAGCACACCGGCGATCGCCGCCAACGCGAATCCCAGCGCCACACGCTGCAAACTCGCGAACAGATGCAGCCCAAGCCCCTTGTCCAGGCCGCCATGATCGTAGAACGGATGCAGGATCAGCTCCTTGCTGTCCGACCACACCTTGGTCGGCGCCGGCAATGCCGAGCTCGGCCGATCCGCCACCAGCTGCCACAGCCCGATCAGCACCACCAGCATCACCATCAGCGGCAGCAAGGATGTCCCGGTGCGGATCAGCGCCGGCCCCCAACCGGCCAGCGGGGAGCGCGACGCGGTGAGCGTCGCGCGGTCGGTGAGTGTCACGCCCATGGCCGCGCCCCTATGCCGCGAGTTTCTTGATCGAGAGCGATGCCAGATAGGCAGCCGGATCTTCCGGATTGAAGATCTTCCCATCGAACATCGTCTCGGTGCCGCGCGAGGTGCCGGCGGGCATGTCGGCGCTGGCCACGCCGGCCATGGTCGCGGCCTGGCGCCAGAGATCCTCCCGGTTCACCTGGCCGATCAGCGTCTTCGCATCGGTGGTCGGCGGCAACACGCCCCAGCGCATATCCTCGGTGAGGAACCACAGATCATGCGAGCGATAGGGATAGGAGGCATTGTCCGCCCAGAACTTCATCCGCAGCGGCGAGGCGGTCAGCGTGCGGCCATCGCCGAAATCGATGTCGCCTTTGCTGCGCGGCAGAATATCGGCCGGCGGCACATTGAACCAGGCGCGCTTGCCCAGCAGCGCGGCGAGCTCCTCCTTGTTCTCCAGCTTGTCGGCCCAGATCTGCGCCTCGATCACCGCGGCGGTCAGCGCCAGGGCGGCACGCGGATTCTTCTCCACCCAGTCGGCCCGCACGCCGAGCGACTTCTCCGGATGGTCCTTCCAGAGTTGCCCGGTCACGCAAGCGGAATAGCCGATCCCCTGATGCACCAGCTGGTCGTTCCAGGGCTCACCGACGCAGAACGCGTCCATCGTGCCCACCTTCATGTTCGCCACCATCTGCGGCGGCGGCACCACGATGTTCTCCACATCATGGTCCGGATCGATGCCCGCCGCGGCGAGCCAATAGCGAATCCACAGATCATGCGTGCCACCGCGGAAGGTCATCGCCACCTTGTTGCTGCCCTTCTTCGCCGCGAACGCCTCCTTCAGCGGCGCGGCATTCAACGTCGCGCCCAGCGGCTGCAGCGCCTTCGACACGCTGATGGCCTGGCCGTTGAGATTGAGGCGCGCGAGGATCGCCATCGGCACCTTCTGGCTGTTCTGCACCACCGCGCCGGTGTGGATCAGATAGGGCAGCGGCGTGAGGATATGCGCCCCGTCGATGCCGCCCGAACCGCCACCGAGCACCATGTTGTCGCGCACCGCGCCCCAGCTCGCCTGCTTGCTCACCTCAACATCCGGCATGCCGTATTTCGCGAAAATGCCGCGCTCCTTCGCCACGATCAGCGGCGCGGCATCGGTCAGCGCGATATAGCCAAGCGTGGCCTTGGTGGTTTCCGGACCAGCCCCCTGCGCATGCGCGCCGGAGGGGAAGGCGGCGCGCACGGCCGAGACGATGGCGGCGGTGGAGCCGGCGGCGAGCAACTGGCGACGGGCAAGGCTGGTCATGCGGTGGCACTCCAATTTGAAACGAGGGCGGGCGTGTGATCTGGAACGGCGTCGGCGGGCTGGTCGTCGAGCGGGCCGACCCCGCTTTGGATGGCGGCGCGGCGCCAGAGATCGGCGCGCCACAGACTGTCGATGTCATCGGCGGCCTCGCGCGGCAGATGGCCCCAGCGGCGCATCTGGCCGGCGAACCAGCGCGCATGCGCGGGGTCGGGCCGCGACAATCCAGGCTGATGCAGGATCATGCCGGGCAGGGCGAGCGGCGCGCTGTCCTGCGCGACGGCGAGCCGGCCGGAGAGCGCGAGCGCGACCACCTCGTAGGGCACATCGGCGAAGGCGGCGTCGTGCACGATATGCGCGGCCTCGGCCTGGTTCTCCGGCTGCGCGAGAAAGCCCATCGCCTCGATCACCGCGGCGGTCGCCGCCACCACCCGCGCCTCGTCGCGCAACGCGGTGGCGTTGAAGGCGAGCAGCTTTTCGGGATGGTTCGGCCAGATATGCAGGCTGGCGAGCGCGATGCGGCCGACGCGCAACTCGACCGCGCGGGAGCCCCAGGGCTCGCCCGAGCAGAAGCCGTCAATCTCGCCGGCGGCCAGCGCCGCGGGCAGCGCGGGCGGCGGCAGCACCACCAGGCGCACATCCCGGTCGGGATCGATCCCGCCGCGCGCCAGCCAATGGCGCAGCAGGTAATTATGCGAGGAGAACGGAAACACCACCGCGATGGTGGGGATCGCCGCCCCGCCGGCCCGCCGCGCCGCCAGCACCCGCGCCAGCACCGCCGCATCGAGCGGAAACGCCGCGCCCTCCGGTTCGGCCATGATGTCGGCGAGCAACCCGCCGCCGAACACCACGCCATTGCCGTTGCGCCCCAGCGTGGCGGTGACCGACAGGCTGGCCTGCACCCCGCCCAGCCCGGCCGCCGCCGCCAGCGGCATCGGCGCGAGCACCGGGGCGGCGTCCCACGCACCAAACGCCAGCCGGTCGCGCAGCGCCGACCAGCTCGCCGCCGGGTCCACGCTCACGCGCAGCCCGGCCCGCGCGAACATCCCGCGCGCCTGTGCCACCAGCAGCGGCGCGGCGTCGGTCAGGCGCACGAAGCCCAGACGCAGGTCCGGCAGGCGGGAGGACAGGCCAGGGGTGGGAAGCGCGGAGAGGTCAGACATCAGAACG
>CAIVDX010000596.1 GCA_903904805.1 uncultured Rhodospirillales bacterium | reverse complement strand
GGGGTGTCGGTGCCGGTGTTCTTCACCGGGCTCGTGCTGGTCTACATCTTCTACTATCTGCTGGGCTGGGCGCCGGCGCCGCTGGGGCGGCTGGATGTGTTTTTCTCCGCGCCGACCGAGCGGACCGGGTTTTATCTGCTTGATGCGCTGTTCGATGGTGATCTGGAAACCTTCAGTGCTGCGCTGTCGCAGTTGATTTTGCCGGCGCTGACGCTGGGCATTTTCGCGCTGGCGCCGATCGCGCGGATGACGCGGGCGGCGATGCTCTCGGTGCTGAGCTCGGACTTCATCCGCACCGCGCGGGCGGCCGGGCTGTCGACCACGACGGTTGTGGTGCGCTACGGGTTTCGCAACGCGATGCTGCCGGTGGTGACGACGCTGGGCATGGTGTTCTCGTTTCTGCTCGGCGCGGCGGTGCTGGTGGAGAAGGTGTTCGCCTGGCCGGGGATCGGCAGCTACGCGGTGGATGCGCTGGTGGCCTCGGACTACGCGCCGGTGCAGGGGTTCGTGCTGGCGATGGCGATCCTGTATATTTCTCTGAATCTGGCGATCGATCTGCTCTACACGCTGATCGATCCGCGCATGCGGGTGGCGGGATGAGCGGCACGATGGAGATCGCCACGCGACCGGCAGGGCCGAGTTTCATCGGCCATGTGAGGCATGTGCTGGCCGACAATCCGGTGACGTTGTTTGCCGCCATTCTGTTCGTGCTGTTCATTCTGACCGGTGCGCTCGGGGCGTTTTTGGTGCCCTATTCGCCGCTGGCATCCGACACCGCGGCGAGCCTGCATCCGCCGAGTGCGGCACATTGGTTCGGCACCGACCAGCTGGGGCGCGACATCTTCTCGCGGGTGATCGTGGCGACGCGGCTGGATCTGACCATCGCGATCGTTTCGGTGGCGTCGGTCTTCGCGGTGGGCGGGCTGGCCGGCATCGCGGCCGGGTTTTTCGGCGGCTGGGTGGACCAGGTGGTGGGGCGCATCTGCGACACCATCATGGCCTTTCCGCTGTTCGTGCTGGCGATGGGCATCGTGGCGGCATTGGGCAACACGGTGACCAACATCATCCTGGCGACCGCCATCGTGAACATCCCGATCTATGCGCGCATCGCCCGCACCGAGGCGGCGGTGCGGCGGGAGGCGGGGTTCGTGCAGGCGGCGCGGCTGTCGGGAAATTCGGATATTCGGCTGTTGCTGACACAGATTCTGCCGAACATCATGCCCATCATGGTGGTGCAGATGTCGCTCACCATGGGCTATGCGATCCTCAATGCCGCCGGCCTCTCCTTCATTGGTCTGGGGGTGCGGCCGCCGACGCCGGAATGGGGGATCATGGTGGCCGATGGCGCGGCGTTCATCGTGTCGGGCCATTGGTGGATCGCGCTGTTTCCGGGCCTGGCGCTGATGCTCGCGGTGTTCTGCTTCAATCTGCTGGGCGATGGTCTGCGCGACATCGTCGACCCGCAGCGGCGCACGTGAGGCTGCCATGAGCGAGACCATTCCATTGCTGGATGTGCGTGATCTCACCGTGGAGTTCGCCACGCGGCGCGGCACGGTGCAGGCGGTGAAGCAGGTGTCGATCAGCCTGGCGCGGGGGCGCACGCTGGGCATCGTGGGCGAGTCGGGGTCGGGAAAATCCGTGACCAGCTATGCGGTGATGCGGATTCTTGATCGTGCCGGCAGAATCGCGGCCGGCTCGGTGCGGTTCGGCGGGGTGGATCTGCGCGCGGCGACCGAGCCGGAGATGCAGGATCTGCGCGGGCGCGAGATGTCGATGATTTTCCAAAATCCGCGCGCCGCGCTGAACCCGATCCGCACGGTGGGCGCGCAGATCGAGGATGTGCTGGTGCGGCATGGCCAGGCCACCGGGCGCACCGCCAAGGCGGCGGCGATCGCCGCCCTGGAGGCGGTGCGAATCCGCGATCCGGAGCAGCGCTACAACGCCTATCCGTTCGAGCTGTCGGGTGGGATGTGCCAGCGCATCGTGATCGCGCTGGCCATCGCCTGCCAGCCGCAGCTGTTGATTGCCGATGAGCCCACCACGGGACTTGATGTGACGACGCAGCAGGCGGTGATGGAGCTGGTGTCGGACCTCACCCGCGCGCGGGCGATGTCCACCATCCTGATCACCCATGATCTGGGCCTGGCGGCGACCTGGTGCGACGACATCATGGTGATGGAGCAGGGCCGCGTGGTGGAGCAGAACGAGGCGCGGGCCCTGTTCGCCTCGCCGACCCATCCCTATACGCGCCGGCTGATCCGGGCGACGCCGCGGCCGGGCATCGGGCTGCATGATCTGCTGCCCGAGGGCGCGCCGGTGCCCACCGATGTCGCGCCGCCGCCGGGCGAGGTGCTTCTCTCGGTTGAAGGGCTGGTCAAGGAGTTTCCGCGCAAGGCGGATTGGCTGGGCAAGCTGCGCGGGCAGGCGCAGGCACCGTTCCGCGCGGTGGATGGCATTTCCTTCGATCTGCGCCAGGGCGAGACGCTGGGGCTGGTGGGGGAATCGGGCTGCGGCAAATCCACCACCTCGATGATGATCATGCGGCTGCTCGACCCCACGGCGGGGCGGATCATGTTCAAGGGCGAGGAAATCTCGAAGCTGCCGGCGGCGGGGTTCGCGGCGAACCCGTTGCGGCGGCGCATCCAGCTGGTGTTCCAGGACCCCACCGACAGCCTCAATCCGCGCTATACCGCCGGGCGCGCGATCGCCGAGCCGCTGCTGCGGCTGGGGGGTTCCATGCCCTCGGACGCGCTGCATGCGCGCTGCGAGGAGCTGGCGCGGCTGGTGGGATTGCCGGCAGAGCTGCTCAGCCGGATTCCGCATCAGCTCTCGGGTGGGCAGAAGGCGCGGGTGGGCATCGCGCGCGCCATCGCGCTCGATCCGGATC
>CAIVDX010000595.1 GCA_903904805.1 uncultured Rhodospirillales bacterium | reverse complement strand
GCCGCGCCGGGACCACGGTCGATGGTTACGCCACCGATGAAAGCGCTCGGGAAATAGGCGGCTGAGTGATGGGTCGGGTCGTTGGCGTCACCGAATGGAATCCCATCAAAGGTGATGTTGAACTGACCATCGACAAAGCCGCGCCAGCCGCTCTTGCTATCACCGATCAGACCGTTCGGGTTGTTCGAGAAAAAGCCCGGCGTCAGCTTGCCGGCCTCGTTATAATCCGAGCTGGGCGCGATGATGTCGCGGATCACCTTGTCGCTGACGATCGACTGCGCCTGGTAAGACTGCAGATTGCCCTGCGAGGGCGACAGCGCCGGAGCCGAGCCGGGAGGGGCGGCGGAACCCACCGCGTTCGGCGCGGAGATCGGCAGTCCGCCGCCATTGCCGGTGGACTTCACATCGACCGAGCCGATGTCGTTGCTCGACTGCGCGTGCGCCGTGGCGACAGACAGAGTGAGCGCCACCGCCGAGACAGAGCCCAGCAGGGCAGCGCGTGACTGCGCCGAAAACAGCGCGCGGCGGAAATTGGTATGGTCGAGCTTCAACACGGTTCGTCTCCAACTGATGAACTGCGGAGCGGGTAACACTGTGAAACAGCGCCGTCGCGTGAAGGTTTTATGTCACCAAGTGTGTTTTGAAATCGGAACATTGTTCCGATAAATCAAGACGGCCGCAAGATGCGACCGCCTGAGTGATAATTCTCATTTCTGTGACGCTGTGAGGAAATTCAGTCCGCCATCGCCAGCGACAGCGCATGATCGGCAGCGATCTCCGCCTCCGATTCCTCGGCGATTGTGGTGCGCAGCAGAAACGTCTTGAACGCCTCTGTCAAATCGTCAGCGACACGATGCAGCACATTATGCCCGATCAGCCCATACAAGGCGGTGCCGATTCCGATCGCCGTGGCGAGCAAAGCCGTTGCGATACCGCGACTGACCGCCGCGGGGTCGGAAATGCCGCCAGCCGACAGCGCGCTGAACGTATCCATGATGCCCAGAATGGTGCCGAGCAGACCCAGCAACGGTGCCGCCGTCACCACCGTGTCGAGCAGCCACAGCCGACTCTGCACCTTGCCCTCCACTTCCAGGAACAAGGCCGCAGAAAGATCCTCGGCGCGCGCACGGCTCATATGCTCGCCGGTCTGCGCCCCCACATATTCGCGCACCGACCGCGCGAACAGATCGCGCTCACCGCCGGAGGCCACCGCCGCCGCGCCACCCGCGCGCACCAGGCGCGCCACCTTGCCGCGGCACAGCGACAGCCAGCCATAATACAGCGCGCGCTCCAGGATCACGAACGTCGCCAGCGCGGCACAGCAATAAAGCAGCGTGAAGCTGGCATCATGCAGCCAGGTGCGGTCGAGCATCGTATCAGCTCCTTACGGCAAGTATCGACAACTCAACGGCCCGCCCTAGCGCGCCTTGGCAACGATGGACGAGCTCGGAATGCCCGCATGCTTCATCGCCTCCAGCACATCCACCAAATGCTGCAGGCCAACCTCGGCATCGCCGGCGATCACCAGCGTCAACGGCTGCCCGGAGGCATCCGCATTGGTCTTCAGATTGGTCAGATTGGCGGTGAGATCATCGGCCGCCACCGGCGTGCCATCGACAAACAGATTGCCGTCATTATCGATCGTCAGCATCACCTTCTTGCGCTCAAGGATCTGATCCGGACGCGCCGCACTCGGCGGCGTCACCTTCAGCCCCAGCGCGGGCAGCACATTCAGGCTGATCAGCACGAAGAACACCAGCAGGAACATCATCACGTCGATCATCGGAATGATCTCGATGCGCGCCTGGTGCCGGCGCCGCGTGGGCCAGTTTCGCATGAGCTGCCGGGACCGGTCGGGCCCCGCTCCGATCAATGATGTCTCACCGCGATATACGGACCCCGCGCCGCCAAACAAAGTTAATCGACGGTGACGCTTTTGCTGCACAACCATGACAGCCCCGGCTTGCCCCGGCCGTCCAAAGCGTGCGCAATGCACCCTTCGTACAAAGGTTTTTCCCAATGCGAGCCAATCATGCCCTCACCCTGCTGCTCACCCTGCTGGTCCTGCTGATGCCGCCCGCCGCCCGCGCCGGAAAACTCGCCGCAAGCATCGAATATGACAGCATCCCCCGCCCCGCCGGCCTGCCGGAGAGCCTGCAGCCCACGCAAGCGGCGAGCCTGGAATTCCTCTCGCTCACGCCCATCGATGGCCGCACCACCCAGGCAGCCCTGTGGCAGCCCGTCGGCCGCGCCCCGGCCGACACCACGCTGATCATCATGATCCATGGCAGCGGCGACAATTTCCACAACGCCCCGCAAGGCCCCCTCGCCCCGCTGCTCGCCGCGAAAGGCT
>CAIVDX010000594.1 GCA_903904805.1 uncultured Rhodospirillales bacterium | reverse complement strand
GGAAATCGCGCGCAGCTCATCCTGCGTGATGAAGCTGTCGAGATTGTCGAACGGCTGGTCATTGGTCAGCTCCTCCACCTTGATGTTGATGACATCAGGCGGATTCTCACGATTGGTGCGCACCACACGGGCCGCCTTGGCCACGCGTTCGGCCTCATAGGCCCGCAGCGCATCGGCCGGGTTCGTGTGTGCGGCGAGCGCGTCGGCCAGCACGCGGCTGTCGATCAATCCCTGCGCCGAGCCGTTCGAGCCACGTGGATACATCGGATGCGCCGCATCACCGGCCAGCGCCACCCGGCCCCAGCTCCATTGATCGATCGGGTCCTTGTCCACCATGGGATATTCGAAAATCGTCTGGGAACTGCGGATCAGCTCGGGCACATCGCACCAGTCGAAATGCCAGTCCTTGTACCAGGGCAGCGTGTCCTCCGCGCGGCCAGGCTTGTTCCAGTCATTCATGTCGGTCGGGTCGGTGGTGACTTCGGTGGTCCAGTTGATCAGCTGGTTTCCATTGCCATCCACATTGTCGATGATCGGGTAGATCACGATCTTGCCGGTCTTGATCGAGCCCGCGCGGATATAGCTGCGCCCGCCCAGGATCGGCTTGTGCACGCTCACGCCGCGCCAGGTGTTGATGCCGGTGAACACCACGCTCTCATCGGGCAGCATCTGCCGCCGCACGGTGGAGTTCACGCCGTCGCACGCGATCACCAGATCCGCGCGCACGGCAGGAAGCGCTGCCCCGGTGCTGGTCTGCACGAAATGCAATTCGACGCCGGCGTCATCCTGGCTGAATCCCACCAGCTTGTGATTGGTGTTGAGCCTCTCCGGGCCCAGCCGCTCCAGGGCCGCCTTCCACATGGTGGTGTGCAGCCGGCCGCGATGCATGCCGACCTCGGGATTGGCGTAGCCGGCGGCGCGGCCGCGCGGCTCGCGATAGATCAGCTGGCCGTGGCGCGTGTAGAAGCAGCTCCACTCGTTGACGATGCCCTGCGGCTCCAGCAGCGGCTGCAGGCCGAGCGCGGCGAGTTCCTTCATCGCGTGCGGCAGAACCGTGATGCCGACACCAAGTTCCTTCACCTCGGGCGCGGCCTCATAGACGGTCGCGCCGATGCCGCGCTGGTGCAGGTTCATCGCCAGGCCAAGCCCGACAATGCCGCCGCCAATGATCACGATGTTCATGGTCTCATACTCCTTGCAGGTGCCCCTCGACGGCGCCGTGTCATTCCGCATCCGGCTGCTGGCCCGGCATCGCCTGGGCGAAGGCCGGCAGCGCCAGACACGCCTCGTATATCCGCGAGATGGTGGGGAAGGGGGAAAGGTCCAGCTTGTAGTTCTGCGAATTCACCACCTGCGGCACCAGGCAGATATCGGCCAGACCAGGCGCGTCGCCGTGGCAGAACGCACCGGACGGGCCGCTCGCCAGCAGCGGTTCGAGTGCGGCGAAGCCTTCGGCGATCCAGTGATTGTACCAACGCTGGATGGCGTCCTCATCCTGACCCATCTCGGTGCGCAGATAGCGCAGCACACGCAAATTATCGATCGGATGGATGTCGCAGGCGATCAGATCCGCCAACGCCCGCACCCGCGCGCGCCCGGCGGCATCGCCGGGCAGCAGGGCAGGGGAGGGATGGGTCTCGTCGAGATACTCGATGATCGCCATCGATTGCAGCAGCACCTGGCCGTCATCGGTCTGCAAGGCTGGCACCAGGCCTTGCGGGTTCAGCGCGAGAAACTCCGGCGCGCGCTGCTCGTTGCGGCGCAGATGGTGCGAGATGTGCGCCACCTCCAGGCCCTTCAAATTCAGGGCAATGCGCACCCGGAATGACGCGGACGACCGATAATATCCATGCAAGGTCAGCATCACGTTCCCCCGACATAAAAAGAGGGCGGCCCGAAAGCCGCCCCCCGATTGGCAAACATACGGTTCAGGCGCGCTCTTCGCGCCAGATCCCCATGCGCTCCTGCACGCCACGATCGCTGCTGAAGAACAGGAACGTGTCCTCCTTCGCGGTGAAGTGGCGCCAGGTCCAGTTCGGGATCACGAAGCTGTCCTTCGCGCCGAACTCCATCTTCGCATCGCCCGCATAGGCGGTGCCGCTGCCCTCGGCGACAGCAACGATCATGCCGTCGGTCGAGCGCATCTTCTGGGTCGACGCACCCTTGGGCAGATACATCATCCAGCTTGCGATGGTGGAGATCGCCCAGCCGCCATTGATCGGGTTCACGAATTTCATCGTGTGTGACCAATGCGGATCGGCCGGCGCGCCGGCGGCGGTGGCGAGCAGCGCCGCCCGGGTGCGCGTGTAGGGATAGTTGAACACCGGCGAATTCAGCTCGCCATAGGGCTTCTCGGCATCGATCGGCAGCATGGTGTTGCCGAAGCGGGCCAGCGCATCGCCCTCCGGCCGTGCCAGCGCCTGGGTCTTGTCGTTATGGTGCTCGGAGAAGCCGGCCTCGAAGAAGGTCAGCATCGGCACGTCGAGCACGTCCATCCAAATGATCGGGCCGTCAGTGTCGTTGCCATGATCGTGGAAGGACCAGCTCGGCGTGATGACGAAATCGCCCGGCATCATCGTGGCCTTCTCGCCACCCACCGCGGTGTAGCCGCCCTTGCTCTCCAGCACGAAGCGCAGCGCGGACTGGGTGTGGCGATGGGCGGGCGCCACCTCGCCGGGCAGCACCAGCTGAATGCCGCCATACAGCGTGTTCGTCGCACGGCTCTCGCCGACATAGGCCGGATTTTCCAGCACCAGCACGCGACGCTCCGCCTCCTCGGCGGTCAGCAACGCGCCGGCCTCCATCAGCAGCGGGCGGGTCTTGTCCCAATGCCAGATCACCGGCTTGGTGGTGACCCGCGGCTCACGGGTGACGACATTGCCGAGCACCTCCCACAGAGGCGCCATCGAATTCGGGGTGAGCTTGTCGTCGTAGAATTTCTTGCGGGTCGCGCGGGTCGCCTCGTCCGCATTGGCGATGCCCGGGGCGCCGGCGCTGTGAACCTGGTCCAAATCGACCTCCCTCTCCTGTTTGCCCGTTCTTGACCGCACGACCCCACGACACTGCGCGCGGTGAGCCGCCTTGTTCCTTGGGAACAAACTCCGTATACGGACGAATATCCGGAAAAGCTAGACCCAATTGTGCGACAGGCCTGCCGTGGCTTGCCCCGCGCCAGAGCCAGGCCGACACTCGCCCCATGCCGTCTTGCACCCATGCGTAACTGGATGACCCCGCCCGAGCTGGGCGATGGCGTGAAGATGCCGCAGCGCATCCTCGCGGTGATCACCGTCTGCCTGGCCGTCACCATGGCGGTGATGGACAGCGCGATCGCCAATGTCGCGCTGCCCTCGATCGCGGTGGATCTCGGCGTGAGCAACGCCGGCTCGATCTGGGTGGTGAATTCCTACCAGCTGGCGGTGACGATCTGCCTGTTGCCGGCCGCCTCGCTGGGCGAGATCCATGGCTATCAGAAAATCTATCGCTGGGGCCTGCTGATCTTCACCATCGCCTCGGGCCTGTGCGCGCTGAGCACCACGCTGCCCACGCTGGGCGCCGCGCGCGTGCTGCAGGGGGTCGGCTCGGCGGGCATCCTGTCGATCAACACCGCGATGATCCGCACCATCTATCCGCGCGCCCAGCTCGGCCGAGGGGTGGGGATCAACGCGATGGTGGTCGCCCTGGCCGCGGCCGCCGGCCCGACCGTGGCCTCGGGCATCCTGTCGATGGCGCATTGGCCCTGGCTGTTCGTGGTGAATCTGCCGATCGGCGCGGTGGCGCTGGCGATTTCGATGGTGGCGCTGCCGGTGGTGCCGCCCGCGCACCGGCGGTTCGACTGGGTCAGCGCGCTGCTGAACGCGCTCACCTTCGGGCTGCTGCTGATCGGGGTGGACGAACTGGCACGTCCCGGCGCGGGTGTCGCGCAGGCGGTGGAGCTGCTCGGCGCGCTGGGCTTCGGCATCGCACTGGTGCTGCGCCAACTGTCCCGGCCCGCCCCGCTGTTGCCGATCGACCTGCTGCGCATCCCGATCTTCGCCCTCTCCGCACTGACCTCCGCCTGCGCCTTCACCGGCTGGGCGCTCGGCTTCGTGGCACTGCCCTTCTACTTCCAGCGCACGCTGGGCCGCACCGAGGTCGAGTCCGGACTGCTGATGACGCCCTGGCCGCTGGGCATCATGCTGATCGCGCCGATCGCCGGGCGGCTCGCTGACCGCTATCCCGTCGGCATCCTCTCCTCCGCCGGGCTGGCGGTGTTCTCCGTGGGACTGCTCAGCCTGGCGCTGCTGCCCGCGGCCCCGTCCGATCTCGATATCGTCTGGCGCATGGCGCTGGCCGGCATGGGGTTCGGCTTTTTCCAGAGCCCGAACAACCGCGCGATGATCACCGCCGCCCCGCGCGCCCGCGCCGGCGGTGCGGCCGGGCTGCTCTCCGTCGCACGTCTGCTCGGGCAGACCGCCGGCGCTGCCGTGGTGGCGCTGATGTTCGAGTTCTATCCCGATGAGGGCACCCGCATGTGCCTGCGCGTCGCCGCCGGCGTCACCCTCGCGGCGCTGCTGGTCAGCGCCACCCGGCTGCGCCCGACGCGCTGAGGCGGGCAGGGGTTGCGGCCCGGGCCAATGCATGTTCTGTAAATAATATAATTCACGATCAGTGAATGTGGAGATTCGCCATGTCGTCCGCTCCCGCAGGCCTGCCCGGCACCTGGTCGCTGGTCTCGATCACCCATTATTTCGCCGATGGCCGCATCCAACACAGCTTCACCGAAGGCGACGGCGTGCTGGTGCTCGACGCCGCCGGGCATTTCACCCAGGTGCTGATCCGTGGCGATCTGCCCGCCTTCGCCTCGGCCAATCGCGACACCCCCACCCCGGAGGAGAGCCTCGCCCTCTCGCGTGGCAGCCTCACCTTCTTCGGCACCTACGCTGTCGACCAGGCGGGCGAAATCCTCACCTTCCGCATCCGGCGCAGTTCCTTCCCGAACTGGAACGGCCAGGACCAGGCGCGGCGCATCACCACGCTCACCGACACAGACCTGCGCATCGTCGCCGCCGCCGCCACGGTGGGCGCGCGCGGCGAGCAGATCTGGCGTCGCCTCGGCTGACCCAAGCGCCCCCTCGCCGCGGTGACCGGATCGGGTGTAGCCTGCCGCCAACAGTGTGACGGGAGGATGCACCCATGGCCGATGTCGAGGCGCTGCCGATGATGTCCGGATTTGGCAACGAGTTCGCCACCCAGGCACGCCCTGGTGCGCTGCCGGATGGCCGCAACTCCCCGCAGCGCGCCCCGCTGGGCCTGTATGCCGAGCAACTGTCCGGCTCGCCTTTCACCGCACCGCGCGCCGAACTGCGCCGCAGCTGGCTCTACCGCATCCGCCCCAGCGCCGGCCACGCCGCCTGGGCGCCGATCGCCTCCGGCACCTGGTTCGCCGGCCCGTTCGAGACCAACGCCACGCCGAACCGCCTGCGCTGGGATCCGCAGCCGATCCCGACCGCGCCCACCGACTTCCTCGCCGGCATCACCACCATCGCCGCCGCCGGTGGGCCCGAGGCCGGTGGCGTCGCCGCGCACATCTACGTCGCCAATCGGTCGATGACATCCATCCTCAGCAATTCCGATGCGGAAATGCTGCTCGTTCCCCAGTTGGGCCGCCTGCGCCTGGTCACCGAACTTGGCATCATCCATCTGCACCCGCGTGAGATCGCGGTGATCCCGCGCGGCGTGCGCTTGCGTGTCGAACTGCTGGATGACGCCGCGCGCGGCTACATCGCCGAGAATTTCGGCGCCGTGTTGCGCCTGCCTGAACTCGGCCCGCTCGGCTCGAACGGCCTCGCCAACCCGCGCGATTTCAAAACCCCTGTCGCCGCCTTCGAGGATCTCGACGCGCCGACCACCCTGATCCAACGCTATTGCGGCAAGCTGTGGCAGACCACGCTCGATCACTCCCCGCTCGACGTGGTCGCATGGCACGGCAACTACGCGCCCTACAGCTATGACCTCGCCCATTTCAATGTGATGGGATCAGTGAGTTTCGATCATCCCGACCCATCGATCTACACCGTGCTCACCTCCCCCACGCCGGTCGCCGGCACCGCGAACCTCGATTTCGTGATCTTCCCGCCACGCTGGATGGTCGCTGAAAACACCTTCCGCCCGCCCTGGTTCCACCGCAACGTGATGAACGAGCTGATGGGGCTCATCGAGGGCCAGTATGACGCGAAAGCCGAAGGCTTCGTGCCCGGCGGCGTCAGCCTGCACACCCGCTTTTCAGCGCACGGGCCGGATGTGGCGAGTTTCGAGGCCGCATCTGTTGCCGACCTCAAGCCGCATAAGCAGGAGCACACGCTGGCGTTCATGTTCGAGACCAGCAGGATTCTGCATCCGTCCAGTGCTGCACTCGCCAGTCCCACATTGCAGGCAGATTATGATGCGGCTTGGGGTGGGTTCAGGAAAGGGTTTGAGGGGTAGGGCGTCTTTTTTGAAAAAGCGAAGCAAAAGACGTTTCAACCTTGTTCCCGTCGCGCCAACGGGAGTCGCCCTGATAGCTACTTGAGGAGGTTGCAGTAGCTGGCGGCGGCACTTGACCAGGTGAAGTCGTTCAGCACGCGACGACACAGATTCTGGCCGAGATCGGCCGCCATCGCGGGCTCATCGAGCAACGCCCGCAGACCGGTGGCGAGCGCCGATGCCGAGGCCGGTGCAACCAGAATTCCATCGACTCCATCGGCCACGATCTCCGCCACCCCACCGACCTCGGTTGCCACCACAGGCAGACCGAACAACCCGGCTTCCAGCAGCACCAGTCCAAACGGCTCGGCCAGCGAACTCAGACAGAACAGGCTCGCCGCGCGATAGATCGCGCCAATCTGGCGGTGCGGCACATCGACCAGAAATCTCACCCGGTCGGTCAGCCGCAAGTCCCGCGCGCGGGCCACCAGCGGATCCAATTCCGTCGCGCGGTTGCCGACAAACACCAGATCGACATCGGCATAGTCGTCGGCAATTTCATTGAAGGCATCAAGCAGAAATTTTTGTCCCTTCTTTGTCTCATAGCCACTGACATTGAGGATAAAGCGCGCCGGCAACGTCACCGGCGGCGCCTCGGCCTGCATCAGCCGCGTGGGCGCCACACCATTATGAATGGTCACCAGCCGATCGAGCTCGGGCGCCACCGCACGCACCTCCGCGGCAAACGCGTCCGACACCGCCACCACCGCATCGCCGCGCGCCAGCATCGCCCGCAGACGCGCCCGAACCGAGACCGGCGGTGCCAGAATATCCAGCCCGTGCAGGGAGAAAATCACACGTGCGCCATCGGGCAGCAGATCGCGCAGGTTTTCCGCCGCCAGTGTGGGAAAATGCGGATTCAGCACAGCAACATTCAGCCGCGCGAACAGCCGCCGCAGCCGGGCACGCTCGATGCGCAGCGTCAGCGCCTGCCTGACGCCCCGCCAGCCGACCTCGCGGACGCGCAGCCTCACGTGAATATGCCTGATCCCCTCACGCATCGCCTCGCGTGGCCGCGGCGCCGCCCAATCCTGCACGATCACCACCGGCTCGTAGGTCCCGGTCTCCGCCAACGCATGGGCGAGATTCAGCACCACCTCGGTCACACCGCCCTGCAAGGCGGTGTCCCACGGCACCAGCAAGGCCCAGACCGGGCGGGCCATGCTCAGCCCGCCACCCGACGCCGGGCAAGGCGGCCGAGCAGCTCCGTGGTTTCCGCGAGGTGTCGGCGCCCGGCGGGCACCAGCGCCTGCGCCGCCAGGGCCAGCGCATAGGCCACCGCCACGCTCGCGGCGATCATCGCGACGCGCGTGAGACCCAGCCCGTCGCGCAGCACCAGATCGTGAACGCCCTTTGTGGCAGCGCCAGCGATCACAAACGGCATCTGCAGCACCAGCATGTCGCGCATCCGCACCGGCCCCACGCGGCCCATCACCCAATACAGCACCGGCGAGCGCACCAGATAGTCGCCCAGCGTATAGGCGGCCGCCACGCCCACCGCCCCCCAGGGCAGGCCGGCGAAAAATCCGATCACCGTCGTCACCGCGCCGTAGATGCCCCATCGAAACATCTCCCGCGTCCTGCCCTGGCACACGAACAGCCATCCCGTCGAACTTCCCAGCGGCTGCAACAGACCGGCCCACCCGAGCAGCGCGAAAATCGGCGCCGTCTCCGCCCAGGCCGGGCCGAACAGCACCGCGATCACGTCATCCGACGCACAGGCCAGCGCCGCCATGCCCGGCACGATCAGCAGCATCACCTGAAAGATCGTGCGCAGATACACGTCGCGCAGCTGCACCTTGTC
>CAIVDX010000593.1 GCA_903904805.1 uncultured Rhodospirillales bacterium | reverse complement strand
CGATCTCCACAAATGCCTGCGCCGGCGTGGTGATGTATGCGCCGAAAGAACTGATCCTCACCGCCCGCGCCGGCACCCCGATCGCCGAGCTGGAGGCCACGCTCGCCGCAGCCAGCCAGCATTTGATCGCTGAACCCCCCGATCTTGGCCCCATGCTCGGCGCAGCCAGCGGTGCCACCATCGGTGGCGTCGTCGCCACCAACCTCTCCGGTCCCCGTCGCATCGCCTGGGGTGGCACCCGCGATCACCTGATGGGCATCCGCGCGGTGGACGGCACCGGCGAGATCTTCCGCAGCGGTGGCCGCGTGCTGAAAAACGTCACCGGCCTCGATCTTTGCAAACTCCTCGCCGGCAGCCAGGGCACGCTGGGCGTGATCACCGAGGTTACGCTGAAGGTGCTCCCCGCGCCTGAAACCACCGGCTCTGTGCTGCTGGTCGGTCTCGACCCCGGCCGCGCCGTGGCCGCCCTATCCGCCGCCCTCGGCTCCCCCTTCTCAGTGAGCGGAGCGGCCTACCTTCCCGCCGATGCCGCCGCGCGCGTGCCCGGGCTGCCGCCTGGCACCGCCACGCTCATCCGCATCGAGGATTTCGCCCCCTCCGTCACCTACCGGCTCGCGCGCCTGCGTGAGCAACTCGCCGACTACGGCCCTGCGGACCTGCTTGACGACGAGCCGAGCCGTGCCGCCTGGCGCGCGATTCGCGACGCGAAGCCGCTGCCCCAGAGGCCGAAGGACACGATCTGGCGCCTCTCCGTGCGCCCCTCCAGCGGCCCTGCCTTGGTCGACGCTCTCTCCACCCAGATCGGCGCGCGCTATTTCCTCGATTGGGGCGGCGGCCTGGTCTGGCTCTCCGCCCCCGCCGATATCGCCAATCATGAGGCGATCACGGCGGCCACGTCAGCGGCCGGTGGCACCTGGATGCTGCTGCGCGCGCCCGATGCGCTGCGCACATCCGTCGATGTGATCCCCTCCGAGCCGCCCGCCCTTGCCGCGATCACCCGCCGCATGAAGGATGTGATGGACCCCCATCGGATCCTCAATCCCGGCCGCATGTACGCAAGCCTTTAGAGTATGATCGCTCGTGGAGGCACCCGAGAGCGTGAGCCACACTCTCAAACAAAGAGCCAGGCCATGATCGCGACACCGTTGCTGATCCAACCTCAAGCGATCATGGTCTAGCCATGCAAACCCACTTCACCGACGAGCAGCTGCGCGACCCGGCCACCCAGGTGGCCAATGCCGTGCTGCGCAGCTGCGTGCATTGCGGCATGTGCACCGCCACCTGCCCCACCTTTGTCGAACTGGGCGATGAGCTGGATTCACCGCGCGGCCGCATCTATCTCATCAAGGACATGCTGGAGAATGGCCGCCCCGCCACCGAGCTGGAGGCCCGCCATGTCGATCGCTGCCTCTCCTGCCTGAGCTGCATGACAACCTGCCCCGCCGGGGTGAACTACATGCACCTCGTCGATCATGCCCGCCGGCATATCGAGGAGACCTATGACCGCCCCCTGCCGGAGCGCCTGCTGCGCCGCATGCTGGCGAT
>CAIVDX010000592.1 GCA_903904805.1 uncultured Rhodospirillales bacterium | reverse complement strand
TCCCCTTGACCGGCGGCGCGGGGTGGCGTTCAAGACGCCTCCGCGCGGTGAGAGCCCGTAGCTCAGTTGGTAGAGCACGAGACTTTTAATCTTGGGGCCGTGGGTTCGAATCCCACCGGGCTCACCAGGTCGCAGCACTGATCCCACCACCGCGAACGGGAGCCGCCTGTGCAGATCATCGACATCCATAATCACATGATCTCGCCGGATCGTGCCCGCTTTCCGATCGCCCCGATCGGCGGCGTGCAGTCTGACTGGTCCGCTACCCGCCCGGTGAGCGCCGAGCAATTGCTCGCCGAGATGGACGCCGCAGGCGTCGCCAAAGCCGCCGTGGTGCAGGCCTCCACCGCCTACGGGCACGACAATTCCTACCTCGCCGACCGCGTCGCGGCACACGCCCCGCGCATCACTGGCGTGTTCTCCGTCGACCCGCTCTCGCCCAGTGCCTGCGCGGACATCGAGCGCTGGACCGCAGCCGGCCTCACCGGCATCCGCTTCTTCACCACCGGCAGCACGATGCCCGACCAGGCTGGCTGGCTGGATGATCCCGCCACCTTCCCGGTCTGGGAGCTCGCCGAATCCCGCAACCTGCCGATCTGCCTGCAGATGCGCCCCAAGGGCATCCCGCAGCTGCGCACATTGCTCGCCCGCTTCAAGCATGTTCCGGTTCTGCTGGATCATATGGCGCGCCCCGAACTCTCCGGCGGCGCGCCCTTCGCCGAGGCCGCCTGGCTGTTCGACCTCGCCCCCTTCAGCAACGTGGTGCTGAAGCTCACCACCCGCACCATCGAGCAGTCGCATTCGGGGGCCTGCACGCCGGCCGCGTTCTTTCCTCTGCTGGTCAGCAAATTCGGTGCCGAGCGCATTGGCTGGGGATCCAACTTCCCCGCCCATGCCGGCCCGCTGGCGCACATTGTCGAGGAGGCGACGCAAACCCTCTCGGTCCTGTCGAGTGCCGATCAGGAGATGATCTTCTCTGGCACCGCCCGGCGCCTTTATCCCGCCCTGGCCTGAGGAGGGTGCGATGAGCCAACCCGTCACCTTCACCGCCGCCATCGGGGCGAAATACTGGCGCATCGGGCTGGAGGCTGCACTCGCCGACAACCCATCGGTGCGCTTCGATTTCCAGACTGTTTCACCGATCCACCGCGCCTTCGCGCCAATGGCGCGTGAGCAGGTCTATGATGCCTCGGAAATGGCGATCGTCACCGCTCTGCAGGCCTTCGCCTACAACAAGCCGATCATCGTGCTGCCGGTCACGCTCGCCGCGCGCTTTCAGCACAAATGCCTGGTCGGCTTGCGCGGCCGTGCCCCGGCTGACGCGTCGGGGCTGAAGGGCGGTACGATTGCGGTGCGCGCCTACACCCAGACCACCGGCGTATGGGTGCGCGGCCTGCTCGCCGAGGAGGCCGGCGTGGCCCCCGGTGACGTCACCTGGCTCACCCAGGAAGGCGCGCATGTCGCCGAATATGAAGACCCCGCCTGGGTCAAGCACGTCGACCCCAAACTTTCGCTGATGGATCTGCTGCATTCCGGACAGGCCCAGGCCGCGATCTTCGGCAATGACCTGCCGGATGATCCAGATCTCGTCTCGATGTTCCCCGATCCCAAGGCGGCCGACGCCGCCTGGTATGCCCGCCACGGCACCATTTCGGTCAACCATCTGCTGACCATCCGCCGTGATGTCGCCGAGAAAAACCCCGATGCAGTCCGCGCTTTGTGGCAGGTGCTCAAGGCCCTGCACCCCACCGGCGGCGACATCGACATGGCCCCATCCGGCATCACCGCGCTGACCGCGCCGGTGAATTTCCTGTTGGAAGCCTGCGCGGCGCAGAAGCTTCTCCCCCGTGCTTTCTCAGTGACCGATCTCTTCGCTGAAGCCAAGTCGCTGCTCGGCGAGGCAGCCTGAAACTCAAAGGTTCGTTGCTTCTATTTTGAAACAATGAAGCAACGAACTTTTGTCAGGTCAGCCTTGCACGATCGGGTTCGTCAATGTCCCGATCTGTTCGATGTAGATCTCACAAACATCGCCGGGCTTCATCCACAGCTGCGGTTTGCGTGCCAGGCCCACGCCCGCGGGCGTGCCGGTCACGATCACATCACCGGCCTGCAGCGTGAAGGCCTGGCTCAGCGTCGAGATCAGCGTGGCGACATCGAAGATCATATCGTCGGTGTTGGCGTCCTGCACAATCTCGCCATTCAGCCGCGTCTGAATCTTCAGCCCTTTCGCCCCAGCCGGAAGCTCATCGGCGGTCACCAGCACAGGGCCAAAAGCGCCGGTGCCATCGAAGTTCTTGCCAACCGTCCATTGCGGCGCCTTGAACTGATAGTCGCGGATCGAGCCCTCATTGAACAGGGAGTAGCCGATCACATGCGACAGCGCACTCTCCTTGGAGATGTTGCGGCCGCCGGTGCCGATCACCGCGACGAGCTCACCCTCGAAATCCAACTGTTCCGAAAGGGTAGGGCGCACGATCGGCGCATTGGCGGCCACCAGCGAAGAGGCGAAGCGGCCAAACACCGTCGGATAGGCCGGCGGCTCGAAGCCGGATTCGCGCGAATGATCGGCATAGTTCAGCCCAATGCAGATGATCTTCGGCGGATTGGGCAACGGGATCTGGATGGTGACGGTGGCAAGATCCACAACCGGCGCTGCAGCGAGCGCGCTGCCGGCCATCTTCAGCGCGGCCGAGCCCTTGGCGACCAGGCTGGCCAGATTGCCGGGATAGCCGGCATCACCCTCGAACAGGGCGTGGAATGGTTGGTTGTCGCCGGCGGCGGCGGCGATGCCGGTGCGGCCCGATTGTTCGATCATCGCAAAACGCATGATATATCCTTCCGTGTTGGCTCTGGCGCCGTCTGCTTCCCTCAGGCTTCGTAATTATGCGCGAAATCCTCAGGCGGCGTTGGGCCCCACAGATAAAAGCCGTTTTCCGGCGTGTGCGACAGCCCCTGCCAGTCGAAGTCGGCGGCGATGAAGTCGATGTCGCATGAATATTCCGAGTAGCTGCCCCAGGGATCGCGAACATAATGAAAATAATTCGAGCCAAGAACATGTCGGCCAAAGCCCCAGCCACGCGTGTAGCCGCAATCGGCCATTGTGGCCGCGCCCACACCGATGTCCTGCACCGAGGGAATGTCCCAACTGATGTGATGCAGCCCGGTGCCGTGCGATTGCGCGAAGGCGATCATGTGATGGTCACTGCCATGCACACCATGCAGAAACGCCACAACCCCTGCCTCGTCCGACAGCCGCAGCCCCAGCGCTCGCGTGTAGAAATCGATCGCACGCGCAATGTCCGTCGCGAACAGCAGAATATGCGACAGCCGCCGCGGCGTGGCGGTCGGCATCTGGTCGCGCAACGGCATCGCCCGCACGTTCGATGGCGCGGAGATGAACTCCGCCGGCGCCTTCTCGCCAGGTGATGATTTCTCCGCAACCGCGATCTCGATCAGCGCCCCATCGGGATCGCGGAACCAGATCCCGTCGCTGGCAACACCAGGTGGTGGATCGAGCCGCGCAATGCCCTGCTTCTCGAGGTTGCTGGCGAAGCGGGGCATGTCGTCCGCATAGGCTCCGAAGGAGACATGCAGCAGCTTCTTCTGCTTGCCTTCCACAAACCTACCCCATCGATGCGGATGCGATTTGGTATACAGCTCCAGGCCGCCATCCTTTTCCTCGATGCGCAGACCGAAACTCTCGTAGAAATGTCGCGCCTGGGCCAGATCGGGAACCTGCAGCGTGAAATGATCCATCGAATGCACGCCCAGCACGTCCGGCTTGCGGCTGGCTGAGATATGCCTACCGATCTGGGTCATCGTCTCACTCCCGTTCGTGTGTTTGAGCCGATGTTGCCCCCGACGCCGCCGGCGGTCAAAGCCCTGGCAAGTCGCCGCGCCGATACCAGATCCATCGCATGAACACACCTGAACGCGTCGCCGATTACCCCCGCCCACCGCGCATTGAGCCGGTTGCGCTGTCTGTTCGCGTTATGTTCGCGGGCCGGGAGATCGCGCGCACCGATCGCGCCCTGTGCATCCTCGAAACCTATCATCCCCCCAGCTACTACCTGCCGCCAGATGCGTTCGTCGCTGGTGTGCTGCAACCCGAAGCCGGATCGAGCTTCTGCGAATGGAAGGGCCACGCGCGCTACTGGTCGGTGCGCGCGAACGGGCAGATGGCCCAGCGCTGCGGCTGGAGCTATCCGCAGCCCACCGCCGCCTATGCGGCCTTGAGTGACCATGTCGCCCTATATGCCGGCGCGATGGAGGCCTGCTTTGCTGGCGATGAGCAGGTTCGTCCGCAGCCCGGCGGATTTTATGGCGGCTGGATTACGGCTAATCTGATCGGACCGTTCAAGGGCGGGCCCGGCACCGAATTCTGGTGATCAGCGCTCGCGCGCCCAGGCCAAGCGCAGTGTGCCCCAAATGCCCCGCGGGAAGAACATCACGCAGGCGATGAACACCAGCCCGATGATCAGCATCCAGTGCCGGCTTTCCGCACTGACCAGATATTTCAAGAGCAAAAACGCCGCCGTGCCGATCACCGGCCCCACCAGCGTGCCCGCGCCGCCCAACGTGACCATGATCAGCACATCGCCGGATGCGCTCCAATGCAAGGCATCGGGTGATATGAAATTATTGAAGATCGCATACAGGCCTCCAGCAAGGCCCGCGAACGCCCCGCCAATGGCAAACGCCACAAGTTTGTAGCGCCGCGTCTGATAGCCGATCGCGCGCATCCGCGCCTCGTTCTCTCGAATGCCCACAAAACTGTGCCCCAGCGGAGAGGCCAGCACATGCCGCAGCAGAATGAAGCTCGCCAGGAACGCCACCACCACCACGCCGTACATGGTGCCCGCCTCATCGAGGCTCGCGCCGAGGAGTGATGGCCGGTCCGGTGCTGCCAACCCATCGGTGCCGCCGGTGACATCGCGCCAGCGCACCGCCACCGAAAACAGCAACTGCGCGAACGCCATCGTCAGCATCAGGAACGGAATCCCGCTGACCCGCACACAGAAGAATCCCACAAAAGCCGCCCCCAGCGTCGCCACCACAACACCGCAACCCAGCCCCAGCCAAGGATCGACATCGAACATCGCACCAAGAATCGCCAGCGTGTAGCCGCCAAGACCAAAGAATGCCGCATGGCCAAACGACAAGAGCCCCGTATATCCAAGGATCAGATCCAAACTCATCGCGAAGATCGCAAAGATCAGCACCTCGGACGCGAGCTGCAGCACATAGGTGCCGGCCATCATCGGCAGCAGCGCGAGGGCCGCAACCACACAGATCGGCATCAGCACGCGCAGCATCGAGGCGACGGTCAAGCCGGGCAGGGCGCGTGCGCTCATGCCTGGCCAAGCCGGCCGAACATGCCCCTTGGGCGCATCAGCAACATCGCTATCATCAAGATATAGACAAGAAACAACGAGAGGCTCGGCAGATACGCCTTGCCGAATGTATCTGCCTGGCCGATCAGCAGACTGCCCGCGACAGCTCCCCGCAGCGTGCCCATGCCACCCACCACGATCACGATGAAGGCAGGGATCATCACCTCCACATCCATCCCCGCATAAACCCCCATCTCGGGCGCGGCCACAACGCCGGCCAGCCCGGCCAGCGCAGCGCCCAACGCGAAGATGCCGGTGAACAGCAGCCCGACATTCACCCCCATGCCGGCCGCCATGCTGGCGTCATCGACGCCCGCGCGCACCATCGCTCCGATCCGGCTGCGTTCCAGAAACAGCCACAGGACACCCCCGAGCCCGAACCCAAGCGCGATCAGAAACAGCCGATAGATCGGGAAAGGATCGCCCAGGATCGGCAACGATCCCTGAAAAATCCACGGCTTGTCCAAACCGTAGATGCCCGATCCCGCAAGTGTCTGCACCAGATCGAACGCCACGAAGGTGAAACCAAATGTCAGCAGCACCTGATCGAGATGGCTGCGCCGATACAGGCGGCGCATGAACACCACCTCGATCGCCACCCCCAACGCCGCCACAATCCCCGGCACCAGGATCAACGCCAGCCAGAAATTGCCGCTCCATGCCACCACGCCAAGCGCGGCGAACGCTCCGATCATGTAGAACGATCCGTGCGCCAGGTTCACCACATTCATCAGGCCAAAGATCAAGGACAGGCCGGCAGACAGCAAAAACAGCAACGCCCCATAGACCAGACCGTTGAGCAGCTGGCCGATCAGAAACGACATCGACTCAGCTCTTCACCCCTGGATCGCGGACATTCGGATATGTTTTCACCACCTGGTTGGCGAAATGCCCATTCTTCATGCTGGCCTTGAAAACATACACGTTCTGGATCGGGTTGTGCGTCACCGGATCCATCGCCCATGGCCCGCGCGGATCCTCGAAGGAGAGCCCGCTGATCGCCTTGGCAAGGCCGTCCTTGTCCGCTGCGTTGCCCGAGGTCACCGTCAGCGCGGCATCGAGAACGCGCGCACAATTGAAGCCGTAATTCGAATAGAGATTCGGATCATCCTTGAACTTCGCTTGATAAGCGGCCACAAACGCGTGATTCACCTCGCCGGGCAGCGCGGCGGAATAGATGTTGCCGGTGATCACGCCATCCGCTGCCGCCCCCTGTCCAGGCACCGTGTCGGCATCCACCATCGCACCATAACCGGCCAGTGGCACGCGCCCCTGCAGACCGAAATCCGCCCACTGCTTCACGAACCGCACCGCATCCGCACTCGCATAGAAGTGATATGTCGCCGGCGGATTGATCGCGCGAATGTCGGCGAGATACGGGCTGTAGTCCGGCGTGCCCAGCGGCGGATAGATTTCCTTGATGATCCTGCCACCCCGCTTGAGGAAGGCCGCCTTGAATTCGCCCACGGTATCGCGCCCGCCGGCATAATCGGCTGCCGAGAGCAGCACCTCATGGCCCTGATTCTCGTAAATCCAATCCGCCATCGGTTCGCCGATCTGCAAGGTGGAGATCGAGGTGCGGAACAGATAGGGCATGCGCTGCTGCGAAATCGCCGACGTGCCAGCGCCTGAGCAGATCAGGAACGTCTTGGTCTGGCGCAGATAGGGCAGCAGCGCCATGATCACGTTGCTGCCCTGCAGCCCCACCACCAGATCGACCTGGTCGCGTTCCACCAGCTTCTTGATCTTCTCCAACCCCACCTGCGGATTGAACTCGTCATCCTCGCGGATCAGTTCAATCTTTCGCCCGCCCAGCGCGCCATGCTGCTCAAGATACAGGTTGAAGCCGTTCCAGTTGCTCTCGCCGGCGAAGGCAGTGCCCTTGCTGAATGTGTTCAGAAATCCGATCCGCAGCGGCCTCGCCTGCGCGCACACGATCGCCGGTGCAATCGATGACGCCGCGACGCCCAACAGCGCCGATCTCCGCGTGGTGTGGTGGATCATGTTCCCTCTCCGTTCCGCGCCGTTGCTCGGCGCTGTTGACGCTGGCCACGGCTGCCAGTTGCTGGCGGCAGCCCGGATGCTCGCGGTCAAACTATGCCGCACGGGCGCATTTGCAAAGCGGCCGCACCATCGCGTCGCGCGGATGGCGCGGCCGTCGGAAATCGCCTAATCAGGGCGCAGAAGACGGAGGAAACCGATGACACGTTTGAAGTCCATGGCCCTGGCAACGCTCGGCCTGACGCTCGCCCTGGCCGCACCGGCACGCGCCAACGAGACGGTCCGAATCGTTCACACCTCCTCGTCCACCTACATGCCAGCATTCGTTGCCAAGGATCTCGGCATCTTCACGAAGCACGGCCTGGATGTGAATTTCATTCCCACCGCGATCAACTCCAACATCCCTGCCGCCCTTGTTTCCGGCTCTGCAGAGATTGGTGGGCCATCCACCGCTGTTCTCATCCAGGCGGTCGATGGAGGGCTTGATCTGGTGGCGATCGCCGGCACCGGCTTGGCCTATCCGGGCGGCACCAATGAGGCCGCCGTCGCGCGCGCCGGCTCAGGCATCAAAACCGCCAGTGACTATATCGGCAAGCGCGTGGGCGTGCCCGGCATCGGCGTGATCACCGACATCTTCTTCCGCAACTGGCTGATCCTGAACAAGGTGGACCCGGCGAAGGTGAACTTCGCCGAAATCGCCAATCCCATGCAGTTCGATGCACTGCGCGCCGGCACGGTGGACGCCGTGGTGGCCAACGACCCGCAACTGTTCCGCCTCATCAACTCAGGCGTGGGGGTCGAGGCCGGTGCGTTCCTCGATGTGCTGCCTGGTGCGATCCCCATCATCGTCTATGCGGTCACAGCCGATTACGCACGCACCCACCCCACAACGATCGATGCGTTCCAGGCCGCGCACCGCGAGGCTGTCGATTATGTCATGGCGCATCAGGAGGAATCGAAAGCCATCATGGCGAAATATCTGCGCTTGCCAGCAGATATCGTGAAGGACATGGAAGTACCGCGCTACCAGACCGACGTTTCCGTGTCCCAGATCGCCATGATGATCGACATCCTCAAGCGCCAGCAGGCCGTGCAGAGCAACCTTGATCCAGGAAAGCTGGTGTTCAAATAGGGCGGTATTCAGTCTTGGCCATGCCCAGGTCACGCCCCGCTAGGGTGCCACCATCCGAGTGATCTCGACGGGGGAAGTCAGCGCGCCTTCATCGCGCATCAGCTTTACCCAGAAGTCCAACTGATCCGCAGTAGCATCGGTTGCCAGATTGGGGATGTGGAGCAGGGCGGCCACAGACGGGTCCATACCGAGTGCACGCACCACGCTCTGCCTGGCCAGAACCGGATCGTCTTTGATCGCGCTCACTGCGTGCCGAAGCGCGGAGCGAAAGGCGGCAACGGCGGCCGGATGGCCGGCCACCCAGTCGCGCGTCGCGATATAGACGGTTCCCATCGTGCCCGCTGGAATGTCGCTTTGCAGATCCTGGATCACCGCGCCCACATGGGCATCGACAATGCGCTGATAATAAGGCTCTGAGAGCGTGGCCGCATCAACCTGCGCGGCGCGCAGCGCATCTCCCATCTGCGGAAACGCCACCTCCACCATCGTCACATTCCGGCTGTCCACGCCCTGCTGCCGCATCGCCTGCAGCATCAGCAGATGTTGAATGCCCTGCAGCCCGTTCACGGCCACCCTCTTGCCAGGCAGATCGTGGAGAGAACTGATCCCGGAGCCAGCACGCGCGATCACCCCCACCAGATTGTCGGTCGGATAGACGTGCGAATTGGCGATCACCACGATGTCCAACCCAGCGGCATAGGCTTGGATGAAATTGGTGGGCAGGCTTGTGGTGATCTGCAATGAATTCGACACGATGGCCGCGACCGCCGTGCTGCCCTGATCAATTGGCCGCATCGTCACATTCAAGCCGCCGTCTGCGAAAAAGCCGCGATCGCGTGCCACATAGGCCGACACCGCGGTGATTGAGGGAATATAGCCCAGCGCGACATCGCTCGCCGCCGCTGGCAGCGGTAGCGCAAGGAGCATCAGCGCAGATATGACGCCGCGGCGCATCAGCCCGCACCGTTCGCCGGATGTGCCCGCACGGCCTCCTCGTTGATATCCGCCCCCCAGCCTGGCCGCTCCGGCAGCAGGAGATGCCCGTCCTCAATGTGCAATGGATGCGTCACCAGATCGGCCAGCCAAGCCGGCTCGTCGGCCTCGAACTCCATGATTCGAAAATTCGGGATCGTGGCCGAGAAATGCGCGCCCATCAGCGTCGACAAATGGCCGTGATAATTGTGGCTGGCGACATTCACCTCATGCGCATCGATCAGGCTCGCCATCGCCATCGCCTCGATCATGCCCTGCCACTGCACATCGATGATCGCCACATCCACGCAGCCCGCCGCCAGATAAGGCAGCAGTGCGGATCTGCCATAGATCGTTTCCAACCCGGCAATCGGTGTTGCGGTCGAACGACGGATCGCAGACAGCACGTCGGGATTGTAAATGTCCATCTCCAGCCAGCCCATGCCGACAGGCTCAAGCGCGCGTGCGATCTGGGCGGCGCCCTCCGCCCGCACATTGAAGTTCAGATCGAGCATCAGCCCCATCTCGGCGCCTGCCCCTTGTCGGAACGCCGTCATCAGTTCGACAATGCCGGCAATCATCGCGCGATCGACATTCCGCCCAGGCTCCCCGTCACCAAAACCAGGTTGGTGGTTGCGGGGCGCGCCGGCGCCAAACAGAAGGATGTTCGTCTTCAGTGCGCCATAGCCCCGCGCGGCGGCCTCGGCACCCAGCGCCACCACATCATCCAACGTACGCAAAGGTGCCGCGCCCGACGCCTCGAACAATGCCGCATGGCGCAGCCGCATCGTCCCGCAATGCGACCAATAGAGGGGCAGCCGCGTGCGCAGAGCCCCGCCGAACAACTCATGCATCGGCACCCCAAGCGCTTTCGCCTTGATGTCCAGACACGCATTCTCGATTGCCGCGATCGCCTGTGCCGCGATCCCGCCGGTGGTTCCGCTTACCGCGGCCCGCAGCCTGGTGCAGATGCGGTTGACGAAGCGCGGATCCTGCCCGATCACGCCCGCCGCCATGCGCCGGATGACCGCACCGAGCGCCGGCGTTGCGCGCCCCTCACTGAACTCCGACCAGCCGACCAGCCCGTCATCCGTCGTGATTTTCAAAAACGACAACGTGCGCCAGCCGCCGTCCGCCTGCAGCTCGGTGATGTCAGTGATCTTCATGGCGCACCTCCGCTTTTGCCCAACCTTGCCACATCCCATGGTTTGACGCACGTGGGTGCCGGCGCGAAGCTGCGCATAATCCGTAGACTCCGTGGAGACACCATTGTCCATTCTGCTGCTTCTCGATGTGCCACCAGCGATGCGCGCGCAATATCACCAAGGTCTGCGCGATGCCTTTCCCGAAGCAGAGTTCAGGCTCGCCGCGACCGCCGATGAGGTCGACCCATTCCTCACCGACGCCGAGGTTCTCGTGACTCACGGCCCCTATATGCGCAAGCGTGCGCCGTTCATGTTCGCTAACATGCCAAAGCTGCGCTTCATCCAGGGCATCGGCGTTGGTGTTGACGGCATCTGCGATGTTCCCACACTCGCGCCACATGTGCGGGTGGCCAACATGCAGGCTGTGCACGGCCCACAGATGGCTGAAATGGCGCTGATGCACATGCTCGCGCTCAGCCGCCAATATCCACGCACCGTGCGTAACAAGGATGCGCATAAATGGGAACGATGGTCAGCGCGCCTTCTCACCGGCAAAACCTTGGGCATTCTCGGTGTCGGCTCAATTGCCAGTGCGACCGCGCCACGGTGCCAGGCGATGGGCATGCGCGTTCTCGGAATCAGCGGTACCGTCCGCGACATTCCTGGCTTCGACAAGGTGCATCACATCAGCGAGATGCGCGATGTGGTCAGTCAACTCGACTATTTCCTGGTTCTCACCCCCTATACCGAACAGACCCGCCATCTGGTCAACGCGCAAGTGCTCGCCGCCATGAAGCCCGATGCCTATTTCCTCAACCTCGCCCGCGGCGGCGTGCTGGACGAAGAGGCGATGCTGGACGTGCTGCGCAACCGTCGCATCGCTGGCGCGGCATTGGACGTCTTCGAAACAGAGCCGCTGCCGCCCGAACATCCATTTTGGGATCTTGATAATTGCATGATCACCTGCCACCAGGGCTCTGTGCATGACGGCTCAGCGCTGCAGAACCTTCCCACTATCATAGAGAATTTACGCTGCTTCTTGGACGGCAACCATGCCGCCATGCGCAACATCATTCTTCCCGGCGCGCTCGACTGAACGCGCCCGGCGCGTTCCACTCAACACCTCAGTCGACCGGAACAAATATCTCCTCAAGCGGGATGGCATGAGGGATGAGATCCTGCTCGACGAGATATTGTACCAGCGCGGTCATCGTCGGTCGGTTCGGCTCGATGCCATGCGGCCATGGGTCATTGTTGAACACACGGTCAACCGTTTCCATATCCGCCGTCATCCATGGCAGCATATAGCGCAGTGCGATCGGCGTGCGTAGCTTATCCAGCGCGATGTCGCGGGATTTATTGAAGGCCTGGAACAGCGATTTCGCGATGAACGGATGCGCCTCATACAGCTCGCGCCGAATGGCGATCAAATGCATGATGGGAAAGATCCGTGTGCGCGTGAAATAATCCTGTTCCACCCTGGGAAAATCGGGGAACAGCCGGACAATGTCGGGATCCGTCTTCATGGAGTGGGGCAGGCTGGTGCCAACGATGGCGTCAATCTCATCGGCGGTGATCAGCTCACTCAACGAGCGGCCACTGTCATTGATCTGAATATTTACAGGCCTCAACAGTGGCTTCACCGTCGGCGTGCCGTGCGAGCCGCCTTTGTTGATCGCGCCCTGCACCCACGTGACGTTGGAGAGATCGACGCCATATTCATGCTTCAAGAGGCCACGGATCCACACTGCCGCAGTCATCGTGTAAAGCGGCACGCCAATGCGCTTTCCGGCGAGGCCCTGCGGGGTGCGAATGCCGCTGCGCTTGTTGATGCTGATCAGCCCATGGCGGAACACGCGCGATGGAAATACCGGCAACGCCACGAAATGCCGATCACCGGCAGCCATCTGGCTGATAAACTCCGACGCCGAAAGCTCAGCCATATCGAAGGCCTGCGCACCCGACATCCGATCAAAAATTTCACGCGGCGACTCAATCGCCTCGAACTGCAGATCGATCCCCGCGGGCTTCACCTCGCCGGTGTAGAGCGAGAGCATCCGGTCATACAGGCCGCAGGCGAAGCGGATCGGCACGTTGGTCATTGTGAAAACTATCCCTTCAAACACTCAGATTGTGGCAAGTCGCATGGCGTGGCGCCGGGCCATCGCCGGTGTCGCGAAGACACACACCACACCCATGAAGATCATCGCCACAACGAACAGAAGCCCCGGTGTGAAGCTGCCGGTGAGGTCTTTCAACACGCCGACCACATAGGGCCCCAACGCCGAGCCCAGGAGGCCCACGGCGTTGACAAAGGCAATCCCCACTGGCCGCGCCTTGGCCGAGAGATACAATGACGGCAACGTCCAGAAGATTGACTGCGCGGAGAATGTGCCAATGGAGCAGAACACCATGCCCACCATCCGCTGCACCGGGGCCTCAAGAAAAATCACCATGAGCCAACCGCAGGCCGCCAGCATCAGGGGCAGTGCCACGTGCCAGGTGCGCTCGCGCCGCCGGTCCGAGCGCGCGGCCCACCACGGCATCACGGCGATGGTCAGGAGCGGTGGAATGGCGTTCACCAGTCCGACCATCGTGAAGCTGCCATGTGGCAAAACCGCCCTGATGATCTGCGGAATCCATGTCGAGTTCGCGACCAGCGTACTGACAAGACCGAAATAGACGATGGCAAGGAGAAGCACTGGTGCGGTGAATATCTCGCGGATCACACTCAGGCCCGGCCTCACTGCAGAACCATCGCCCGTGGCCGGTCGATCCAGAGCACGCTGCAGCGCCAATTTTTCCGGCTCGGAGAGCCACCGGGCCTTCTGCGGCGTGTCACGCAACACGAAATAGGCAACTGCGCCAAACAATACAGCCGGCAGACCCTCGATCACAAACAGCCAGCGCCAGCCAACGACGTCGAGCAGCACCCCTGACAATGAGGCCCCAAATGCCTGCGTGATCGGCTGTGCCATGATAAGCAACGCCGCAGCGCGCCCCCGATAGGAGGGCGGGAACCAATAGGTCATGTAGAGCAGAACACCCGGCAGGAATCCCGCTTCTGCCAGCCCGACCAGGGCGCGCAGAGAATATAGACTCTGCGGACCGGTTGCCAGTGCCGTCGCGGCAGACGCGATCCCCCAGGTGATCATGATCCGCGGGATCCACAATCGTGCACCGACACGTGCCATGACCATGTTCGATGGAATCTCCGCCATCAGATAAGCGATGTAGAAGACAGCATTCGAAATGCCAAACATCGTTGATGTCAGGCCAAGGTCGGCATTCATCCGCAACGCCGCGTAGTTCACGTTCACCCGGTCCAGATAGGACCAGACAAACAACAGCATTAGAAACCACATCAGCCGCCGAAAGACCTTCGCCGAGACAGCCTGTTCCTCGTCAAGTTCCGCGGCCAACGCTGCCTGCATGTTGATCTCCCCCGTGCCCCGTTGCGGTGCGGCTTATGCGACCCGTGCCGCAAGCGATATGTCCGCTGCGCGCCATGCATATGGCCGTGCCCCGCGAACACAATCGAGCAGTGTCTCGACATCATCCGGCAGCGCGTCGCCGCGCCAGGCAACGTGCCCGTCCGGGCGGACCAGAACCAGCTTGCGTTCGAAGGCCGCAACGACAGCCGGTTCACTAATCTGAAATGACTCGATCGGCAGGCCAAGCGTTGCGGCGACTGACGTTAATTCCGCCGCATCCGGCGCATCGGCGCCGAGGCGCATCAGCACGAAGCCGCGGCCGAACAGATCGAGTGTTGACCGGCCGTCCTGCAGCCACACATGTGGCGCGCGGCTACCGGCGCGTGAAGTTGGCACATATTTCGTGGTGTCGTAGGGAGGTGCCGGTGTTTCGTCAGGCCAGCAAATTGGCGAAGGGTCGTATCGATAGCCGAGATGGATGCCCAGCGTGAACCATTCGTTCTGCATCGCCGCGGTAAATTTGGGTCCGATCTCGGCACGCACCGCCTCACCCTCCGCGGTGTCATCGGCGATCGCGGGGTTGTGACCGGGTGACATCATGAATTTCAAATTCTTGCTGGCCTCGGCGACATTGCGTTGCGCTGTGGGCTGCCGCTCGATTTCATAGGAATCCAGCAGGTCCGCACCGCCCCAGCCCTTCAGGATCGCGTCTATTTTCCAGGCAAGATCAACAGCGTCACCGAGGCCTGTATTCATGCCAAACCCACCGGTCGGCGACATCGCATGAGCAGCGTCGCCGGCAAGGAACACACGACCACGGCCGTAATGGTTGGCAACCAACTCCTTACGCGCCCAGGGAACGATGCTGAGAATCTCGAAATCGAATTCGCGGCCCATCGCGCGCACGATCGCCGCGCGAATATCGGCCTGCGTGTAGTTTGTCCGCGTGGCATTGCCGATCAGCGAAAAGCGCCACTCATCACGCCCATTGATCGCGACAATCGTCGCCCAGGTTCCCTCAGGGCCGATGAAGATATGGCGATAGCCACGGCCCTTATCATGCAGTTCGACGAAGTTGGCACAGCGGAAGATCACATTGGTGGTGTAGGTCAGCACCGGAGTGCCGATCATCTTCAACCCAAGTGCATCGCGCACGCCACTCGCCACGCCATCGCAGCCAACCATATATCGTGCCCGCACATGCTCACGCTGGCCGCTTGTCATATCCTCAATCTCAGCAGTGACATTGTCGTCCGCCTGGGTGAAGCCCAGCAGGCGGGTGCGGTAGCGCAGCGTCACACCCGGCTGAGACTGCGCGAACTTGCGCAGCACCGGATCAAACATGTTTTGCGGGCAGCGCTCACGTTTTTGCGGGCTGAAGGCGGATGGCTTTTCTTCACCCATGCCGGGAAATTTCTCCCGGCCTAGCTCATAGCCGATCATGCTGGTGAGGTAGATATTGTCTTGCGGATAATCGCGCGGATATGGCGCGGCCTCAACGTCGGCAACAATGCCCCAACGCCGGCAATGCTCCATTGTCCGCACGCCACCCAGAGCCAGCCGCGGCTGCACAATGGATCCGTCCGAGTGCTCGATCAGCAGACCAGTGTTGCCACGCCAGCCAAGATCTCCAGCCATGGCGAGCCCAACCG
>CAIVDX010000591.1 GCA_903904805.1 uncultured Rhodospirillales bacterium | reverse complement strand
TGCTTCCCTCCGGCCTGGTGCGCGGCAAGACCTGCATCATCGGCAACGGCGTGGTGGTGGACCCCGATGCGCTGCTGAGCGAGATCGCGCGGGTGACCGCACAGGGCCTGACGGTGAGCCCCGAGAACCTGCGCATCGCCGAGAACGTGCCACTGATCCTGCCCGTGCATGGCGCGCTCGACCGTGCGCGCGAGCTCTCCCGTGGTGAGGCGAAGATCGGCACCACCGGGCGCGGCATCGGCCCCGCCTATGAGGACAAGGTGGCCCGTCGCGCCATCCGCCTGTGCGACCTCGCCGAGCCCGACACGCTCTCCGCCAAGCTCGACGAGCTGCTGCGGCACCACAACACCCTGCTCGCCGGGCTGGGGGCGGAGATTTTCGACAAGGCCACGCTGCTCGCCCAGCTGCTCGACTGGGCGCCCAGGCTGCTGCCGTTCGCCGAACCGGTGTGGGAGCGGCTGGATGAGGCGCGCAAGCTGGGCCGCCGCATCCTGTTCGAGGGCGCGCAGGCGGTGATGCTGGATGTGGATCACGGCACCTACCCGTTCGTCACCAGCTCCAACACGGTGGCCGCCACCGCGGCCTCCGGCTCCGGGATGGGGCCCTCCAGCGTCGGCTTCGTGCTCGGCATCGCCAAGGCCTATTGCACCCGGGTGGGCTCCGGCCCGTTCCCGTCGGAGCTGCACGATGAAACCGGCAAGCTGCTGGGCGAGCGCGGGCATGAATTTGGCACCGTGACCGGCCGGCCGCGCCGCTGCGGCTGGTTCGACGCCGCGCTGGTGCGCCAGGCGGTGAAGGTCGGCGGGATCCAGGGCCTGGCGCTGACCAAGCTCGATGTGCTGGACGGTCTGCCGGAACTGAAGATCTGCGTCGGCTACGACATCAAGGGCGAGCGCTTCAAGCGCCTGCCCGCCGCCTTCGGGGCGCAGGCCGCCGCCACCCCCATCTTCGAAACGATGGAAGGCTGGTCCGACAGCACTCGCGGCGCGCGCAGCTGGGCCCAGCTGCCGGCGCAGGCGATCAAATATGTGCGCCGGATCGAGGAACTCGTTGAGGCGCCGGTGACGCTGCTGTCCACCAGCCCGGAGCGGGATGACACCATCCTGGTGCGCGATCCCTTCGAAGACTGAGCGAAGGCACGCCGATCATGCCCGACGAAGACTATATCTATGACGAGGCCACCGGCGAATGGCGGCCGGCGGGCGAGGGCGCCGCACCGGTGGCTGCCATGGTGTGCGATGCCTCTGGCAATCCGCTGGCGACCGGAGATTCCGTGACGCTGATCAAGGACCTGAAGGTGAAGGGCGCCAACCAGACCTTGAAGCAGGGCACGGTGATCCGCTCGATCCGCCTCACCGACAATCCCGAGGAAATCGACTGCAAGCACGACAGCATCAAAGGCCTCGTGCTGCGGACGGAGTTTGTCCGCAAGCGCTAACAACCACGCTGATACGTACGCTGTGATGCCCCTTGGCATCGCACCAACGTCCCCGTGCCAATCTCAATCTTTCCAAAAAGGCAAGTAGCCCGTATCAACGATGCGGGGCATGGCGAAGGCTGGTGAGCGCCCAAGCGTTAAAGGTGCTTGGTCGCGCTCCCCTCAGCTACCATCCTTCCTAAGGAAGCGTGACAAACGGATTGGCCGAGACGTTGATTTCACCGGAATGATCGAGAACAGCACCGAGTGACTCCTTCGTCGGGCCAACCGGTGATGCAGGAACAATGATCGTTACAATCACAGCGGCGGCTAAGCGGATCGGCGGCGCGCCCGGCGACGCACCAGTCCAACAACGCCAAGCCCGGCCGCGAGCAGCCCCAACGAATCGGGCTCCGGGATAACCGGTGAGGACGAGCTTGCTACGATTGCCAAGACGATCTTGTCTCCACTGCCGTAATTCTGTGTGAAGGTGCCCGTGTTCAAGCCCAGATCGGCGATGGTCGTGCTGTCAAAAGTTGCCGTACCGGCGAGCTGTGTCCCGCTCGTGTAATTATGTGGAACATCAACCGCAGCGCCAACAAAAATATTATAATTTAAGCCGAATATGTCGCCGGACGCGGCATTGGCCTCAGCATCGCCACCTGCAAATGCCCCTAACAACGACGACAAATCCGAAGGGGTATACGTATCAACAGATGTGCCTGAAACCGAACCGCCGATATAGGCGTTCAAAAACTGCCCATTGAACTGGTAACGAGGGCTTATAGTTCCATTATTTACGACGGAAAAAGCGCCAGTATCAATATTGCCGCTGAAGCTGAACTCAACATTCGAACCGACCTGCGACACCGTGATGCTCATCGTATCGCCAGAAGACGGTGGTGGCTCCGCCATCGCTGGCGAAACGACCCCAACCGCGACAATCGCGCCCAGCGCCACCAGTCCAACCGAACCAAGGATCGCACCGATCGACGCCATCGCCCACTCCCCAAAATCGCCGCCCGATGACAACGTCGACCCGAACCGGCAAAACCCACATCGCTACGTTGCAAGAAATTTAGGATCAGGACCCATTAATTCCCTTGCATAGGCTCGGCGTTGCGTGATTCTGGAATGGCGGGAGGTACCCACCATGGCCGACTTTTTCCTACTGACGAAGGCGCAGATGCGCCGGATTGAACCCTATTTCCCGCTTTCACACGGT
>CAIVDX010000590.1 GCA_903904805.1 uncultured Rhodospirillales bacterium | reverse complement strand
TGAATCCCCCCGCTTGCGCTGAATCCCCCCACTTGCGCTGAATCCCCCGGCTTGCGCTGAATCAAGGCGCGATCTCCCAGTCCCGCCGACCCTGCGCGCCAGACAGCAAGGAGCCGGCCATGACACTCACCGCCCGCGACGTGATGACCACCCAGGTCGTCACCCTCACCCCCACGCTGCGCCTCTCGCGCGCCGCGGAGATCCTCGCCAACGCCGGCATCTCAGCCGCCCCGGTGCTCGACGCCGCCCACCACCTGGTCGGCATGTGCAGCGAGGGCGACCTGATGCACGGCACCCAGCTCGTCCCCGGCGGCACCCGCTCCTGGTGGCTCGACGTGCTGGCCGAGGGCGAAAATCTCTCGCCCGAATTCCTCGCCTATGTCCGCGGTGACGACCGCACCGTGGCTGATGTCATGCAGCCCAACGTGGTCGGCGTGAGCGAAACCACCACGCTGCCCGAAATCGCCGCGATTCTGGATCGCCACCATTTCAAGCGCGTGCCGATCCTGCGCGAGGGCCATCTGGTGGGGATCGTCAGCCGGGCGGATCTGGTCAGGGCCCTGGCGAAGGATTCCCAGGCGCTGCTTTTTTGAAAAAAGAAGACCTTGCCTTGCCTTCTCCCCACCCGCTAGCAAAGCCGTATGAGCACTCTCGAGACGTTCGACGTCGTCATCGCCGGCGCCGGCCCCACCGGCCTGACCCTGGCCAACCTCCTCGGCCTCTACGGCGTGCGCACATTGCTGCTGGAGCAGAACAAGGCCACCGTCGGCGAGCCCCGCGCCGTCTCGATTGACGATGAAAGCCTGCGCAGCCTGCAGATGGTGGGCCTCGCCGAAATCGCGCTCGCCCAGATGTCGCCCGGCTATGGCTCGGTCTATCTCGACCCCAAGCGCCGCCCGTTCGCCGCTGTGCACCCGGTGATCGAGGAATATGGCTGGACCAAGCGCAACGCCTTCCGCCAGCCCGTGCTCGAGGCCACCCTCGCCGAAGGTGCCGCCGCCCGCCCCAGCGTGGACATGCGCTTCGAGGCGGTGGTGTCCGACCATGTGGATGACGGCGCCGGCGTCACCATCAAGGTCAGCCAGCCCGGCCGCGACTACGAGGTCCGCGCCGCCTATTTCGTCGGCTGCGACGGCGGCCGCAGCCGCACCCGCCGCGCCATCGGCGCCACCCTCGGCGGCTCCAGCTTCGAGGAGAAATGGCTGATCCTCGACACCGTCGGCACCACCGACCCGACGCGCGAAACCCATGTCTTCTCCGACCCCTACCGCCCCGCGCTGAGCCTGCCCGGCCCCAACCGCACCCGCCGCTACGAGATCCGCCTGCGCCCCGGCGAGGACGCCGCCGAGATGGAGACCGAGGCCAAGGCCCGCGAGCTCATCGCCTGGTATGGCGGCGACCCCTCCGTCGAGATCGAGCGCCGCGTGGTCTATAATTTCCAGGCCCGCGTCGCCGACATCTGGCGCCGCGGCCGCGTGTTCCTCTGCGGTGACGCCGCCCACCTCACCCCGCCCTTCGCCGGCCAGGGCATGAATGCCGGCCTGCGTGACGTCTCGAACCTCGCCTGGAAGCTGCACGCCGTGCTCAGCGGGCGCATCGGCGAGGGCCTGCTCGACACCTACCAGATCGAGCGCCGCGACCATGCCTGGGGCATGATCGAATACGCCATCACCATGGGCATCGTGATCTCGCCGCATCATCGGCTGCGCGCCTGGGCCACCCGCCTGCTGTTCCGCGCCATGGGCCTGGTGCCCACCTGGAAGGACTGGCTGGTGCAGATGAAGTTCAAGCCGAAGCCCCGCTTCGATGCCGGCTTCCTCATCCCCGGCGGCAAGCTGCCCGGCACCATGTTCCCGCAGCCCCGCATCGAGGTCGCCGCCGGCGACATCCGCCGGCTCGACAGCCTCCTGGGCAGCGGATTTTCCGCCCTCGTGTGCGCCGCCGACCCCGGCGCGCTGTGGAACCAGGTCGGCCCCCAGGTGCCTGCCCTGTTCCAGGACGCGGTGGTGGGCATCCGGCCGGAACTCATCGCCTTCGGCCCGACACCATTCGCCCACCCCATGCTGCGCGACGTCACCGGCGGCACCTTCCGCGCCATCGCGCCGCTCACCCAGGCGGTGGTGCTGCTCCGCCCCGACCGCTACGTCGCCGCCGTCCTCACGCCGGAGAACGCCGCCAGCCTCGGCCCGCTGCTGGCCAAGATGCTCGATGCCACCTTCGCCGGCATCGCCCCGGTGATGCAGAAGGCGGCATGACCGCGCCACCGCGCGACGGGCTGGCCTGGATCCAGGGCGGCACCTTCCGCATGGGCTCCGACGTTCATTACGCCGAGGA
>CAIVDX010000589.1 GCA_903904805.1 uncultured Rhodospirillales bacterium | reverse complement strand
CCCACCATCAGCGCCATGGCCATCGCGAGCGACTGGCGTTGACCGCCCGACAAAGTGCCCGCCCGCACGCCACGCCTCGCCGCTATCTCCGGCATCCGCGCATACACCAACACCAGGCGGGCGTGGTACTGCTTCGGATCGAGCCAGGCGGCGATTTCCAGATTTTCCTGCACCGATAGTGACGGAAAGATATTGTTGGTCTGCGGCACGAACACTACTCCGCGCCGGCTCACCTCGCGCGGGCGCAGACCGGCGATGTTCTCGCCTGCGAACACGATGCTGCCCACGCGCGGCACGAGAAGCCCCGCGATGGTTTTCAGCAACGTCGATTTGCCGGCGCCGTTCGGGCCGAGAATGGCAACGATTTCACCTACCCCGACATCCAGGCCCACACCCCTGAGGATGTCGTCATGCGCGCCATACCCTGCAACCAGCCCCTCGGCGCAAAGCAGGCTCACGAAAGCGTTCCGAAATAAGCGGATTGCACGGTTTCATTGGCTCGTACGTCTTCGAACGAGCCCTCGGCAAGAACCTTGCCCGACGCCATGACGATGACGTGGTCGCAGATCTTGCTGACGAATCCCATGTTATGTTCGACCACCAGCATGGTGATGCCGCCATCGCGCAACGCCAGCAGCCGGGTGGCGAGTTCCGCTGCGAGGGCGGGATTTACCCCGGCCATCGGCTCGTCCAGCAGCAGCAGCTTCGGCGCACCAAGCAGAGCGCGGCCCAGCTCGACCAGTTTTTTCTGTCCACCCGACAGATCCGCGGCCCGTGCGTTCGCCACACGCTCGAGATTCAGGTGACGCACCAGATCCCAGGCGGCCGCGATCACTGCGTTTTCCCGCACCGCCACCGCGGGAGTACGCAACAACGCGCGCCAGAGCGATTCACCTGGCTGCGCTTTGGCGTAGAGAGCAAAATTTTCCAGCACTGTCAGTGCCGCAAGATCGCGCGCCAACTGAAATGTGCGGACCAGACCGAGATTTGACAGGCGGTCGGTAGACAGACCCGCCACATCGCGCCCCTCGAATGTGATCGCTCCGCTGGTCGGCGCCACGACTCCCGAGATCAGATTGAAGGTGGTGGTTTTACCGGCACCATTCGGACCGATCAGCCCCGTGATCGAGCCACGCCGAACGGCAAAACTCGCGCCATCAACCGCCCTGAGACCGCCAAAGCTCCGCCGCAGATCGCGCAGCTCGAGAATATATGCCGGATTGGTATCGACACCGGCAGCATCGCGCCCGCGGGCGTCTATCGACGTCCGCCCGATGCCGCCCTGCCACGCTTCGCTGCGAACCTGAACGGCCTCTCTCCCTTAATTTCAGCCCCGACGCCAGGATGCTAACTCGTGTCGACAGACAGCAGCGAAGTTATCCGCGACTGCCGTCCCCCGCAATGCCTTCACTGGCGAGAAACCGGTCCACCTCGGCGAGGAATGCGGTCTGGTTCTGGATCGGTGGAAAATGCGAGGCTTGCGCAAGTGTCACTTGTCTTGCGCCGGGGATCATCGCGGCCACCGCCTCCGCCTGG
>CAIVDX010000588.1 GCA_903904805.1 uncultured Rhodospirillales bacterium | reverse complement strand
GATCTGGAAGTCTATCAGTGCCTGCGCAAAACCGGTTCGTGCACCCCACCGGTCAGCGCCTAGCGCGGCAATCGGGAACCGTATTTCCTGTTGAAAGCGTGGGTCTTTCGCCCCATATCGGCTAAGCTCCCTTAGCCCATGACAAAGACGCTTTTTCATCCTGCGGTCGCGCAATGGTTCGATCGGAACTTTCCCGCCGCGACGCCCGCGCAGGCGGACGCATGGCCGCGCATCAAGGCGGGCGAGAATGTGCTCATCGCAGCACCCACGGGCTCCGGCAAAACGCTGGCCGCGTTCTTGGCCGCCATCGACGATCTGGTGCGTCAGGGGCTGAAGGGTGAGCTGCCGGCCGAAACCCAGGTGGTTTACATCTCGCCGCTGAAGGCGCTGTCCAACGACATCCAGCGCAATCTCGAAATGCCGCTGCAAGGCATCCGCGAGACGTTGCGTGAGCAAGGCCTGCCGGACGTCGATATCAAGGCTTGGGTTCGCACCGGCGACACCAGCCAAGCCGAGCGCACCCAGATGCGCAAGCGCGCACCGCATATTCTGGTGACGACGCCGGAGTCGCTCTACATCCTGCTCGGCTCGGAATCCGGCCGTACGATGCTCTCCCATGTGAAGAGCGTCATCGTGGACGAAATCCACGCCTTCGTCGCCAACAAGCGCGGCGCACATCTGGCGCTATCGCTCGAACGATTGGCCGCGCTTTGCAAGACACCGCCCAAGCGTATCGGCCTTTCGGCCACTCAGAAGCCCATCGAAGATGTGGCGAGCTTTCTCGTTGGCGCGGACGCCAAAGGCAAACCGCTCGCCTGCGCCATCATCGACACGGGCCACACGCGTGCCCGCGATCTGGCGTTGGAAACGCCCGCCCCGCTGGAAGCGGTGATGTCGAACGAAAGCTGGCAGATCGTCTACGACCGGCTGGCGGAGTTGATCGACCAGCACAAGACGACATTGATCTTCGTGAACACACGCCGTCTGGCGGAGCGCGTCACAGCACAATTGGCCACGCGCCTGGGCGAAGTGAATGTCGCCGCGCATCATGGCAGCCTGTCGAAGGAAAAGCGTTTCGATGCCGAAACGCGGCTCAAGCACGGCAGACTGAAGGCGCTGGTCGCCACCGCCTCGCTCGAACTCGGCATTGATATCGGTGATGTCGATCTGGTTTGCGATATTGGTTCGTGCCGTTCCATCGCCAGCTTCCTGCAACGTGTGGGCCGTTCGGGCCATGCCGTGTCCGGCACACCGAAGGGGCGGCTGTTTCCGTTGTCGCGCGACGAGTTGGTGGAAGCCACCGCCTTGCTCGATTCCGTTCGGCGTGGCGAGCTTGACCGTTCCAAGGTTCTCGAAAATGCAGTGGACGTGCTGGCGCAGCAGATCGTGGCCGAAGTGTCCGCCAAGGATTGCAGCGAAGATGAGATGTTCGCGCTCATCCGCCGCAGCTGGTCGTATCGCAATCTGCCGCGCGAGCAATTCCACGCTATCGTCACCATGCTGGCGGAAGGCTTCACCACGCGGCGCGGCCGTCGCGGCTCCTTGCTGCATTATGATGGCGTGAATGGAATGTTGCGCGGGCGGCGCGGCGCGCGGCTTACCGCACTTACGTCAGGCG
>CAIVDX010000587.1 GCA_903904805.1 uncultured Rhodospirillales bacterium | reverse complement strand
TCATCATGCATTGCATCGGGCTGTTGATCGAGCCGATCGCGCGATGGCCATCCTTCAGATACGGCGCCAGCACGCCATGCCGCGCGGCACCCACCGCCTGCATCATCCGGTCCGAGCCAATCGCGATGATCTCGACGCACTCATCAAGCCTGACATCCTGCGTGCCCAGCGCGCCCTGCGCATAGGCCGCCATCGCCTGCACGATATTACCCACGAAGGCGCGATCGGACGGGCGCGAAGGCGCGAACCCCGGCGCCTCGTCACAGCACCACACGATCACATCCGCGGCACGCTCGATCTCCTCGATCTTGTAACGATCGATGATCTTCTTGTAGCCGGCGAAATACAGCACCTTGCTGCCCGCCGCCCGCGCGGCGGCGCCAATCGAGAACAGCACCGCATTGCCCAGCCCGCCACCAACCAGGGCAACAGCAGAGTTCGCAGGAATATGCGTGGGTGTTCCGGTCGGGCCCATCAGCACCACCGGCTCACCCGGCTTGAGCATCGCGCACAGATCCGAGCTGCCGCCCATCTCCAGCGCGATCACCGACACCAACCCCTTGCCAGGATCGGTCCAGGCACCGGTCATCGCGAGGCCCTCCATCGCCAGCACCGTGGCACCGATGCCCGGCTCGCTGACGCGCGGAGCGAGCATCTCGTAGTTCTGCAAACGGTAGAACTGGCCAGGCTTGAACCCACGCGCCGCCGCCGGCGCGTGCAGCACCACCTCGACAATGGTGGGGGTCAGGCGATTGACCGCATGCACACTGGCCGACAGCGCGTCGCGGCACTTCGCCAAAACCTCTTGCCCACTCAGCGAACTCGCCGCACGCGCGGCAAGGGCGGCGGACACCACCGGATAGCCGCGCTTCGCGCTGCCCATCGCCTTCACCACATTGCCGAAAAAGCTCGGATGCAGATCGCCGAAGAAGCTGACAAACGCGCCATTCTCCGCCCGATGCATCAGCACATCCGCCCGCGCGGGCTTGCTGATCGAGCGCTCCGGCGTGACCTTCGCCCCGGTCTCGTCAATCGCCTGGAAATAGCGGCCATCGAGCAGAATGCGATCATCCTCGCGCGCCCACACCGTGTTCGGCGCGGTGCCGGCGGCAACGATCACCGCACGCGCGGGCAGCACAGCCTCGCTGCCATCGGCGCGGGTGCAGCGCAGCGCGCGCGCATGGCCGAAATGATCGAGCATCACCTCCGCCGGGCTCAGCCCCTCGGCGAAGCGCACGCCCTCCTCCATCGCCTTCTCCACCTCTTCGTGGTTCAGCGTATAGGAGGGCGCATCGACCAGGCGCCGGCGATAGGCCACTGTCGCGCCGCCCCAGCTTTCCAGCAGCGGCGCGAACATCGCAGGCCGGCCCTCGGCCGTCGCCCGCGCGCGCTCATCCGCAATGGCGGCGGCATGGGCGAGGAACTCCTCGGCCACCGTCGCATCCTCCGCGCTCCAGCGCGCGCGCACCGCTGCCTCGCCATGCTCGGCGAAAAGGATCCTGGTGCGGGCAGCAAACTTTTCCACCTGGCGGACATAATAGGCGAGGCTTTCGGTGGCCGTATCGATCGCGGTCAGCCCGCCGCCGATCACCACCACCGGCATGCGCAGTTGCAGATTGGCAATGGAGCTGGTTTTCGCCGCACCCGTCAGCTG
>CAIVDX010000586.1 GCA_903904805.1 uncultured Rhodospirillales bacterium | reverse complement strand
GTGTCGATTCCTACGGATATGCCGGCAACCCCGCGCTTAAGCCCGAACGCAGCGAGGGCTATGAGATCGGGGTCGCGGTGGATGTCCCTGCCGCGGGGCGCAGCGACTTCGCCACACTCTCCGCCACCTGGTTTGACAGCCGCGTGCATGATCTGATCGTGACCCAATACAGCGACACCGGATCGATGCCGGTGAATGCGAACCAGGCGCATCTGACCGGGGTGGAGGCCACCCTCACCGTGCGTGCGGGCAAATATGGCCAGATCGATGCCAACTATACCTACACGATGGCGCGCAACGTGACGGACCAGAGCAATCTGCTGCGCCGTCCGCAGAACCAGGGCTCGGTTGATCTGCGCGCCACGCCGATTCCGGGCCTGACGATCGTGCCCGAAATTCTGGTGATCGGTTCCTTCAGCGATTATCTGATCGACAGCACCGGCAACGGTGCCGGCGTCGGCATCGCGCCGGGTGCGACCTTGTTCAATCTGAGCGTGACCTACGACATCTCATCCAGGCTCGCGCTGTATGTGCGCGGCCGAAACCTCACCAACGCGCCCTATGAGCCGGCAAGCGGATTTCAGATCCCCGGGCGCTGGTTCGTGACCGGGCTGCGGGTCACGCTGTGAGCGCGCGGCGGCGCGGGATCAGCCCTCTCGGCTTGCGCCCGGCGACCACAGCACGTCGCCCGCTTCGGACGACATCCGCCGCGCCATCACGAACAGATGATCGGACAGGCGGTTGAGATATTTGATCAGCTCGGCATTGATCGGCTGCTGACGCGACAGCGCGACGACGCAGCGCTCGGCGCGGCGGGTGATGGTGCGGGCCATGTGGGCGGCCGCCGCACCAGGGGCACCGCCGGGCAGCACGAAGCTGGTCAGCGGGCGCAACTCCTCATTCATCGTGAGGATCTCGGCCTCAAGCCGCGCGACCTGGATCGCCGACACGCGCAGCCGATCCGGCTCGACACCCGGAACGCACAGGTCCGCACCGAGATCGAACAGATCGTTCTGGATCCGCCCCAACGAGGCATCCTCCTCGCCGGCGGCATAGACGCGGGCGAGGCCGATGGCGGCATTGGCTTCGTCGATCGCGCCCAGTGCCTCGATGCGCGGATCATCCTTCGGCACGCGGGTGCCGTCACCCAGAGAGGTCTCACCGCCATCGCCGGCGCGGGTTGTCACGCGATCAATTCGAATCATGCTTCTTTTCCCTACCTCGTGTGACAGCCTAGCACGCTATCGCGGCGGCAGCAGCCTCGGCGCGCCATCGATGCCCAGCTGCATGCCGAAGGCCGCAGCGGCGAACGGCATCACGATGTCGGGCGCGTCGTCGGCGGCAATGCGGCCATGCTGCATCAGCACCATGCGATCGGCGTAGCGCGTCGCCAGCTCCAGGGCATGCAGCACCACGATCACGCACCTGCCGGACTTTGCTGTTCTTTGCAGCAAACTCATGATCTGGTGCGCGGCCGCGGGGTCCAGATCGGCGGTCGGTTCGTCCAGCAGGAATATATCCGGCCGGGTGGCGAAGGCGCGCGCCAGCATCGCGCGACGCACCTGGCCACCCGAGAGCCGATCGATCCGTGCATCGCACAAATGCGTGATCCCGCATGCGTCCAGCGCATGCGCGATCGCCTCGGGGTCGCGATCATTGTGGGGAATCCGCCCGAGTGCCGCGAGGTCGCGCACGCTGAGGCCCCAGGCACTCTGCGCCCCCTGCGGCAGATAGGCGACCTGCGCCGGGCGTGGCCGCCCGCCAGGGTGCAGCCCGGCGAGCGCACGCAGCAGGCTGGTCTTGCCGGCCCCGTTCGGGCCGACGATCGCCACCAGACGGCCCGGTGCGGCGCTGAACGACACCTGGTCGAGCAGCAGGCTCTCGCCCTGTCGCCAGCTGGTGGGGGGCAGCGCGATCATCGGCCCACCCGTCGCGCCAGCACCACCAGAGCCGGGGCGCCGAGCATCGCAGTAACCACCCCCACCGGCAATTCGCCGTTGAGCGGCAGCCGCAGCGGCAGGCCCCGCACCAGCATGTCGGCGCCCAGCAGCAGCGCGGCGCCGAGCGGGAATGAGGGGGCCAACAGGCCGGATGGGCGTTCGCCGAACCATGGGCGCAGCAGATGCGGCACCAGCAGCCCGACGAAGCCGATGCCGCCGGCCACCGCCGCGCCGCCGCCGACCGCCAGCGCGCAGCCGAGCGCGGCC
>CAIVDX010000585.1 GCA_903904805.1 uncultured Rhodospirillales bacterium | reverse complement strand
GTACTACGACCAGTTCGAGCACATCTACGGCGTGGGCGGCAAAGCTGGCAATCTCAACGGCGAGATCCAGCCCGGCGGCAATCCGTTCGAGGGGCCGCGCTCGCGCGAGTTTCCGCTGCCGCCGCTGGAGATGACCTACGCGCCGAGCCTGTTCGCCAAGGCCGCACGCGAGATGGGCTATCACCCCTTCCCCACCCCGGCGGCGAATGCGTCACAGCCCTACACCAATCCGCTGGGGGTCTCGATGGGCCCCTGCACCTATTGCGGATTCTGCGAACGTTTCGGCTGCGCGAACTACTCGAAGGCCAGCCCGCAGACCACCGTGCTGCCCTCGCTGATGCGACGGAGCAATTTCACGCTGCGCACCGAGAGCGAGGTGCTGAAGATCAACATGGATGGCACGGGCAAGCGCGCGACAGGCGTGACCTATGTCGATGCGCAGGGCCGCGAGTGGGAGCAGCCGGCCGACATTGTTCTTTTGTGTGCCTACCAGTTCCACAATGTGCGGATGCTGCTGCTGTCGGGCATCGGCACGCCCTATGATCCGCGTGATGGCACCGGCACAGTCGGCCGCAACTACGCCTATCAAAGCGGCTCGGGCGTGACGATGTTCTTCGACGACAAGACCTTCAACCCGTTCATCGGCGCTGGCGCGTTGCAGCAGGTGATCGATGATTTCAACGGCGACAATTTCGATCATGGTCCGCTCGGCTTTGTCGGCGGCGGCAGCCTCGCGGCGGCGACCACCGGCGGGCGGCCGATCGGCTACCGCGCCACGCCGCCTGGCACGCCGCGCTGGGGCAGCAAATGGAAAAAGGCCGCGGTGACGGCCTATCAGAACACCGCGACGATCGGCAACCAGGGCAGCAGCTACAGCTATCGCTACGCGTTCCTTGATCTGGACCCGACCTACACTGATCGTTTTGGTCGCAAATTGCTGCGCATGACCTTCGATTTTCACGACAACGAACGCAAGATGGCGGCCTTCGCCGCCAATCGCGCCGAGGAGATCGCGAAGGCGATGGGCGCGAAACAGATCGTCAAGCGCGGGCTGGCGGATCATTATTCGATTGTGCCGTATCAATCCACGCACAATACCGGCGGCGCGGTGATGGGCAGCGACCCGCGCACGTCGGTGGTGAATCGCTATCTGCAAAGCTGGGACGTCTCGAATCTGTTCGTGATCGGCGCGTCGGCCTTCCCACAGAATCACGGATACAACCCGACCGGCACGGTGGGCGCGCTCGCCTTCTGGGCGGCGGAGGCGATCCGCACGCAGTATCTCAAGAATCCCGGACCGCTGGTGCAGGCATGAGAAAAATCGCGATCCTGGCAGCGTTGTTCGCCGTTTCGGCCCATGCCGACCCGTCATTCGAGACGCTGGAGCGTGGTCGTGTTCTCGCCACCGCCGGAGACTGCATCGCCTGCCACACGGCGCCGGGCGGAGCACCCTTTGCCGGCGGGCGGCCGCTTCCCACCCCGTTCGGGGTGCTGGTCACGCCCAACATCACGCCCGATCGCGACACCGGCATCGGCGCCTGGACCGATGAGGATTTCATCCGCGCCCTCAGCCGCGGCATCGACCGGGATGGCGCGCATCTCTATCCGGCGTTCCCCTATGTCTATTATTCGAGGGTGACGCGCGAGGATGCTCTGGCGGTGCGGGCCTTTCTGAACACGCTTGATCCTGTCCGCAATGTTGTGGAGAGCAACCAGCTGCCGTTCCCCTTAGATGTGCGCGCGACGATGATCGGCTGGAACGGCCTGTTCTTCGAGCCGGGTGTGTTCAAGCCGAACGCGGCGAAATCGGCGGAATGGAATCGCGGCGCCTATCTGGTGGAGGGGCTGGGGCATTGCGGCGCATGCCACACGGCGAAGAACGTGCTCGGCGCGGATCGCACAAGCCGGCCATTGCAGGGGGCGGTGCTGCAGGACTGGTTCGCACCGAACCTGACCGGTGATCTGCGCACCGGGTTGGGTGGCTGGTCAGTTGATGAAATCGTCGAATATCTCGCCACCGGTCGGAATGCGCGCTCGGCGGCGTCCGGCCCGATGGCGGAGGTGGTGGCCTACTCCACCTCGCAGCTTCCCACCGCGGATGTGCGGGCGATGGCGGTGTATCTCAAGGATCAGCCCGCGCGTGCCGCGTCTGGCGTGGCGCCGATGGCGGCGGATGCGCCGGCAATGGTGGCGGGGGCGGCGATTTTCCAGGATTCCTGCACCGCGTGCCATCGCCAGAGTGGCGAGGGTGTGCCGCGATTGTTTCCGTCATTGAAGGGCAGTGCGGTGGTGCAATCCGATGATCCCACCACGGTTGTTCGTGTGGTGCTGAATGGCGCGCTGGCGGTGGCGACCGATGCCGCGCCGACCGCGCCGGCGATGCCGCCCTTCGGCTGGAAGCTCAGCGACCCGCAGGTTGCTGCTGTGGCGACCTATGTCCGCAACGCCTGGGGCAACGCCGCGAGTCCTGTCTCCGCCGCACAGGTCCATGAACTACGCGCACAACTGGCGGCGACATCAAACTAAAAAAAGTTTTTTGGTTCTTTTTTCAAAAAAGAACATCCTTCCTTGCTAGAACTGCAGAATCTTCACCCGCGCCGCGCCATGCTGCATCTCGTCCAGCAGTTCACCCGGCAGCTCGATCTCTTCGCTGCGCCCCATCTCTGCCACCGCGATCGCCCCGAATGCGAAGCGCGAGCGCCAGGCCGCGATGGCCGGGATGAGCAGGTCGGCCTGGTAGGGTGGGTCGAGGAAGATCAGGTCGAACTGTCCGCCGCCGGTCGCGGTGAGAACGTTGGAGGCCAGAACGGCGCTGGTTTTTTCCGCGCGGCAGGCGGTGATGTTGGCGCGCAGGGCGATCAGCGCGGCCTTGTCCTGCTCGACGAAGGTGGCGCGTTCGGCGCCACGGCTGAGGGCTTCGAGGCCCAGCGCGCCGGTGCCGGCAAACAGGTCGAGCACGCGCGCGCCGACAAAGCGGCCACGGCCGCCCCAGGGGGCGTGGAAGAGCTTGTCGAACAGGGCCTGGCGCACGCGGTCGGCGGTGGGGCGGGTGATGTCGCCGTGGGGAACATGCAGCGGGCGGCCGCGATTGGTGCCGGCCACGATTCTCATGGTGCGAGGCTGGGAATTTGCTCGCGCATCACCTTGGCGGTGACCTCTTCCACCTCGCCCGGCTTCATGGTGCCGAGCTGGAACGGTCCGTAGGCGACACGGATCAGCCGGCTGACGGGCAGTCCCAGATGGGCCATCACGCGGCGGATCTCGCGGTTGCGGCCCTCGCGCAGGGCGACGGTGAGCCAGGCATTGCGGCCCTTCACGCTGTCCAGCATCGCCTCGATGGAACCGTATTTCACGCCCTCGACCGTCACGCCCTCGGCGAGGCGCTTGAGTTCGGCGGGGTCGGGGTTGCCGTGCACGCGCACGCGGTAGCGGCGCAGCCAGCCATTCGCCGGCAGCTCCAGCTGGCGGGCGAGCGCGCCGTCATTGGTGAGCAGCAGCAGGCCCTCGGAATTCAGATCGAGCCGGCCGATGGAGATCACGCGGCCGAGTTCCTTGGGCAGGGACTCGAACACGGTGGGGCGGCCCTCGGGGTCGCGGTGGGTGGTCACCAGCCCCTCGGGCTTGTGGTAGCGGAACAGGCGCTGGCGCGCCGGCGGGTCGATCAGCTTGCCATCCACCACCACCAGATCGCCCGGGGTGACGAAGGTGGCGGGCTGCGTCACCTTCACGTTGTTCAGCTTGATGCGGCCTTCGGCGATCATCTTCTCGATGTCGCGCCGGCTGGCGACGCCGGCATGGGCGAGCCATTTGGCGATGCGGTCGCCCTTCACGGTCTCGCTCATCGGGTGGCGGCCAGGAAGGCGGCGAAGATTTTGGCGTCACCCTGGTCGATGAGGAATTCCGGGTGCCATTGCACACCCAGCGCGAACGGGTGGGCGGTGGATTCGATCGCCTCCACCACGCCGTCCGGGGCGGTGGCGGAGATCAGGGCGTTCGGCCCGGCGGCGCGCACGGCCTGGTGATGGGCGGAATTCACCGCCATGCGCTCGGCGCCGACGATGCGGTGCAGCAGGCTGCCGGGCACCACGGCGATGTCGTGGCCGGGCTCGTGGCGCGGGTTCAGCTGCTCGTGCTCCAGCGCGTTCGCGATCGCATCGGGGATGTGCTGGATCAGGGTGCCGCCGAGGGCGACGGCCAGCAGCTGCTGGCCACCGCAGATGCCCAGGATCGGCATGTTGCGGGCCAGCGCGCCGCGCACCAGGGCGAATTCGGCCTCGGTGCGGCCTTCCTTCAGCGTCACCGTCTGGTGCCGGCTGGCGTCGCCATACATGGCAGGATCGACGTCGAAATTGCCACCGGTGATCACCAGCGCGTTGATCAGATCGAGGGTTTCCTCGGCCAGGGCGGGGGCGTGCGGCAGGGCGAGCGGCAGGCCGCCGGCGGCCTCGATGGCACCGGCATAGTTCTCGCGCAGGGCATACCAGGGATAGCGGGAATAGCCGCCGGGGGATTCGGAATCGAGGGTGATGCCGACGATCGGTCGGGAGGATTTTGACGCCATGGGGCAGTAGCTAGACGGCGCTGCCCGGTGGCTGCAAGGTCGGATGATGTTCGGACCCGCAATGGAGCTGGCGCTGGGCCTGGCGCGCGAGGCGGCACAGACCGGCGAGGTGCCGGTGGGCGCGGTGGTGCTCGGCCCCGATGGGGCGGTGCTGGCGCGTGCCGGCAACCGCACCGAGACCGATCACGACGCCGCCGCGCATGCCGAGATGATCGCGCTGCGGGCGGCCGCGGCCAGGATCGGCAATGCGCGGCTCGTCGCGTGCGACCTGGTGGTGACGCTGGAGCCCTGCCCGATGTGCGCGGCGGCCGCCGGGCTGTTCCGCATCCGGCGGGTGGTGTTCGGCGCCTATGACCCGAAGGGCGGCGGGGTGGAGCATGGGCCGCGGATCTACGACGCGCCCGGGGCTCAGCACCGTCCGGAGGTGATCGGCGGGCTGCGCGAGGCGGAGTGCGCGGATCTGCTGAAGCGGTTTTTTGCCGCGCGCCGCTGAGCCACGCTATATCGCCGCGACACATTCGCCCGGTGCCAGAATGCGACCTTGTCATCTCGCGGCGTGCTGCGGCCTGGCGCTGCTCGCCGGAGCCGGTGGGGCCGCCGCCCACGGCCTGGCCGGCAACCGCTATTTCCCCGGCACGCTGGCGATCGACGATCCGGCCGTGGGGGATGATCTGGCCTTTCCCAATCTCACCCTCGCCCCGACCGCGCCGGACGGCCCGCGCGACCTGATCGGCAATCTGACGTTCAGCCGGCTGCTGACCGAGCGGATCTCGCTCGGATTCGACACCGGGGCGACCGAACGCAGCGCCCCCAATACGCCGGCGCGCAGCGGGTGGAACAGCACCAACATCACGCTGAAATGGAAGCTCCTCGAGGATGATCCGGGCGAGATGCTGGCCTCGGCGAGCCTGATCTGGGGCTTTGGCGGATCGGGCAACCGCTCCGTCGGCGCCGGCGGGCCGACGACGCTTCAGCCGGGCGTGTTCATCGGCAAGGGGCTGGGCTGGCTACCGGAGGAGGCGGCCTGGCTGCGGCCGTTCGCGGTCACCGCCGCGTTTGGCGTGGCGGTCCCGCTGCAGGGGCAGTCGGTCTATGATGCCAGCACGCCGCAGGGGCCGCAGCTCACACCCACACTGGGCAGGAACGCCACTGTGCTGAACTGGGGGTTTTCCGTTCAATACAGCACCTACTACCTCACCGACCGGTTCACCGGCGGGCCGCCGGCCGAGGAGCCGCTGTTCCAGTTCGTGCCGCTGGTGGAGTTCGCCTTCAGCAACACGCTGGGGCCGGACAGCACGCAGCGGACGCAGGCGAGCGCGAACCCCGGCCTCGCCTATGTGGGCGCCACCTGGCAGGTCGCCGCCGAGGCGATCGTGCCGCTGAACCGCGGCGCCGGCCACGGGATTGGTGGGCGGGTGCAGCTGCTGATGTTCCTCGACGATCTGGTGCCGGCGGTGTTCGACAGGCCGGTGTTCGGGCGCTAGGTCCCCCTCGGCGGCGTCCATCATGCGGGCCCTGCAGCCATGCCAGCACGCCACCATGCAGACGGCGCTTTCGGACATGACAACCTCAAATATGACTGGTCAGCAGACCGGTCATCTGAGGGACAGGACTCAACGGGAAGCGGTCGTGTCCGGGTGTGTCGCGGCGTAGGCGGCCAGCAGGTCGCTGACCAGGATGCCGTTGATGGTCATACCCGTCAGCCGGCTGTCGACAACCGCCGCGCCGGTCAGGTTCGCCTCGCTGATGCGCAGGCCGCTGCAATTCACATCATGCAGTCGGCTGCCCGCAAGATTGCTGTCCAATACGGACATCCCGGTGAGATTGACCTGGGTGGCGCGCAGGCCAGCGAGGTT
>CAIVDX010000584.1 GCA_903904805.1 uncultured Rhodospirillales bacterium | reverse complement strand
GGCCCTCGGTGCGCGCGCGCGGTGCGTCCGTGCCGCCAGGGCCGCGCGGACGGTCGCCGCGGCCGCCGCCCGGAGGTCCGTTGCGTCCGCCGCCGCCGGGGGGAGAATTGCGTCCGCCGCCGGAGGACGGGGTGCGGCCGCCGCCGCCGGGCTTGTTGCCATGAGGTGGTTTCATGGCGCCGCTATAGCCGTCCGGTCCGGGGCTGGCTACCGACACGCGCGCGTGTCTGTCCCGGATTCGCGGAAAGCATGGCGTCGGCTTTGGCCCACTGATGGCGGTTTCGCCGCGCCGCTTCGTTGACACCAATCCGTGCGCGGCCTATTTCGCGCCTCCTGCGCCGAGGGCGCAGGTGCGGAAGCGCCAGGCGCGCGGATGCGGAGGGGTGCCCGAGTGGCTAAAGGGGACGGACTGTAAATCCGTTGGCGCACGCCTACGTTGGTTCGAATCCAACCCCCTCCACCATCGCGTGTTGCGCGCGGCCAGACGCGGACCCGCAGCGTCCGTCTGCCCCGCCCCGCTCTGACATCCCGCGATAAGATCATGTGAGCGTGATGTCGGCGCCTGGTTGAAAAAAATAGGCGAAAATTGAGCCCTTTGGGCGGTTCAATACTTGCGTTTTCAGTGTGGCTTGCCGAGGATTGCGAAAAGCAAAGCGTGTTTCGGGAGGCAAGCTTGGCCGCAAGAACCCTGAAGTGGATCGGCAGCTCGGGCGATTGGACGGTTTTGTCCAACTGGCAGGATGTCACCAATCTGGTGTCGCCGGTTCCCGCGACCTCATTGCCGACCAGCATCGACACGGTGCAGTTCGGCGGCTTTACCGGATACACGGTCTCCATCGCGGCCGGCGAGCAGGTGCAGGCGCTCGGGGGCACGCTGTCCGGCCCGTCGGTGATCCTCAATGTTTTGGGCAGCCTGCAGCTGGGGGGTGGCACCTTCACGCTAAGCGCCGGCACGCTCGATCTGAATTCCAGCAGCGGCGCGCCTGGCGTGCTCAGCGGCGGCACCATCGCGCAGAGCGGTGGCCAGCTGCTGGCGCAGGACGGCGCGCTGCAGAATGTGACGGTGCGCGGGCTGCTGAACCTGAACACTGCCGGCGGCACGCTTGAGGTGCTGGGCGGCACGCTGGTCAGCCAGGCGGGCACGTCGGCCCTCACTCTGCAGACCTTCGGCGGCGCCTCTCCCGGGGGTGCGGCGATCACCGGCGCCGGTGCGGAGCTGCTGTTCGAGGGCTATCAGACGCTGAACAATGCCTCGGTGGCGCTCGGGGCGCCGAGTTCCGGGGCGGCGGCGACGCTGGCGGTGGGGGATTTCGGCACTGGCACGGCCGACCTGATCCTGGGCGCGGGGGTGACCATCACCGGCCAGTCCGGCGCGGTGGGCGATATCATCTCGGCCAACAGCTTCAGCGGCAATGGCTCGTCGGACCTGCTGACCAACCAGGGGATGATCGCACAGACGCTGGCCGGCACCATGGCGATCAGCGCGGACCTGAACAACCAGGGCACGCTGCTGGCGAGCGGCGGCGGCACGTTGATCGTTGGTGGCACCGACGCGCAGTTCAACAGCGGCGGGTTCAGCAGCAACGGCTTCATCAACAGCGGTGTGATCGATGCGGCGGCTGGCGGTGAGATCGTCATCGGGCTGGGCGCCAGCAACAACAACACCCAGACATTGACGACCAGCGGCACGATCGAGACGGCGGCGACCGGCACGATCGAGTTCACCGGCACCTATCAGATCTCGAATTCGGGCTCGATCAGCAATCTCGGCACGGTGATCTTCAGCGGCACCGACGACATCTCGAACCAGCAGGTGACCTTCAGCCCGAGCACCGGCACGGTGCTGATCGAGGGGCAGCTTGAGGGCGTGAGCGCGGCGGGCACGGTGATCGCCACCACGATGCCGCTGTTCGTGCAGGCGGGCACCGACCAGCTCCCGCAGCTGCAGAACGTGGTGTGGGACGGGCCGCTCGATTTCAGCGGCGTGGCGGCCGGGACCACGATCGTGGTCAGCGGCGGGTTGACGGTGAATCAGAGTGCGTCGGTCTCGGGCAGCGGGCAGGTGACCCAGTCTGTCGCCGGGGCTGTGCTCGCGTTCGGCGCGCAGGGCTATGCCAGCCAGAGTTTCAACAACGCCACCATTTTTCTCGGCTCGACCAATGTCGCCTCGGGGGCGATCATGTCGGTTGCCGATGGCGGCTATGGCCATGTGACATTGACGCTCGGCAGCGGCGCGGTGATCGACACCATCGGCAGCCTGGCGGTTCTTGGTGACTTCTCGACCAGCGGCAATGCGGGGCTGGCCAGCAGCGATGTGATGATCGGCGGCGGCACGGTGAATGCCACCAATGGCGGCACGCTGCTCATCAACGCCAATTATAGCGATACCGGATCAATCAACATCGGCGGCAATGAGCTGGTGGTGGTGGACACGACCAGCGGTGCGGGCGGCACTCTGGCGGTTGCGAGCGGCGGATCGGTGGCGCTCGGCAGTGGTGTGCTGGTGGTTGGCGGGTCGGTGAGCGGCACCAACTATGTCGGCGGTCTGACCGACAGCGGCGCGATCTCGATCACCTCGGGCGGCACGCTGGTGGTCGGCACATTGGGCACCTTCGCCCTCGCTGCGACCGGCAGCCTGAGCGCCACGGCGGGCAGGATTTTGGACTATGGCACGCTGCTGGATGCCGGCGCGGCGATCGCGCTGGCGGCCGGCGGCTCCGTTATCGTTGGTTCCGGCGGGCTGCTTGCGCTCGGTGGCGGAACGATCAGCACGGACGGCAATGTCGGCAATGCGGTCAGCATCGCCGCCGGCGGCGACCTGGTTGGGCCGGGCCTGATCAATGACGCGGTGGCGGTCAGCGGCGTGCTGATGGCCGGCACATACGGGATCGGCGGCGGGACGCTGAGCCTGGCGGCTGCCGCGACCGGCAGCGGCAGCCTGGTGATTCAGCAGAATTCCGATCTGTTGCTGAGCGCGGCAGGCAACTCCGCTGCGGTGTCGTTCAATCCCAAGGGCAGCCTGAGCATCGCCAGCGGTGCCTCGTTGACCGGAACGATCAGCAATTTCGGTGGCGGCGACGCGATCATTCTGCAGGGCGACACCGGTACGCTGGGCTTCTCCGGCGGCGTGCTGACGCTGGGCAGCCAAAGTCTGACATTCGCTGGCAGCTACAGCGCGGCCTCGTTCAACACCGCCACCGCGAGCGGCACCACCACCATCACCTTCGTGTCGTCCGCCGGGTCGGATCCGATGACCTGGCAGGGTGCCAGCGGCGGCGCATGGGGCACGGCGGGCAACTGGTTCGACACCAACACGGTGGCGACCGCGACGGCGGCGGCCACCACCGGCAACGCCGTCACGCTGGCCGGCGCGCATAGCGGCACGATCACCGGCAATGGCGCGGCGGCCTCGATCGGCGACAGCGGCAGTTATGTTTTGGCCGGCACCGTCGGGGTCGCGGGGTCGCTGAGTGTCGATGGCGCGACGTCATCGAGCCCGGCGAGCCTCGAGGTCGTTTCGGGCGGTTCGCTCACCGCGGGCGCGGGCGTGGTGGTGGGCAGTGCCAACACCGGTACCCTGTTGATCGATTCCGGCGCGACGGCGGCCTTCACTGGCGTGATCACCGGCAGCGGTACCACCGCCACGTTCACCACGCCGCAACTGGTGTTGGGTGCCGCGAGCGGCTCGAACGGCGTGGGCACCATCGCCGGCGATGTGGTGCTGGCGACGCAGACCGTTGGATCGACCGCGGCGGTCGTCATCGGCCAGGCGGGCAACGGCGCGCTGACGGTGGCGGGCAGTGCGAGCGCGCCGGCGGTGCTGAATGGTGGCACCAGCGAGAACATCGCTATCGGCGGCACGGGCAACACGGTCGGCAATGGCACCGTCACCGTTGGCAGCTATGGCACGATCCTGGTCGGGGCGATTTCCGGCAGTAACGGCTTGAACATTGCCCAGCGCGGCACTGGCATCCTGACCATCACTGGCACCGGTGCCGTGGTGATCGATGCCGGGTTAGGCAGCATTGGCCGCGGCGGCAATGGCACCGTGACGGTGGAGAATGGCGGGCTGTTGCAGGCCGGCAGCGCCTCGCAGGCCAAGAGCCTGAATGTGGGCGATGCCAACACCTCAGCCACCCTGGTGGCGATTGGCGGCACCGGCACGCTGGTGGTCGGCGGCGTGGTGAATAACGGCACCACCTATTCCTCCGGTGCGGGCACGGTGGTGGCGAGCAGTTCGCTGGTGATCGGCGGGCATGGCGACAGCGGCGTGGTCTATGTCGGCACGCTGGGCAGCGTCGCCGTGGCGAACGGCATTTTCGTCGGTAATTCCGGCACCTTCACCAACGGCACGCTGACCAACGGCACGCTGACCGGCAGCACGATCTATGGCGGCAATGGCACGCTGGACATTCTGGCCGGCGGTTTCGTCAGCACCGGTGCGCAGAGCACGCTGACCAACAATGCGCTCGTTCTGGGCAACGGCACGCTGACCACCGGCACGCTGCTGCTCGGTGGCACGCTGCTGCTGACCAGCGCGCCCTCGACCGCCAACAATTTTGCCGTTTTGGTCGGCAATCTGGGGACCGGCGATCTTGTTGTCTCGGGCTCCGGTGCGCTGCTGCAGGGCGGCACCAGTGGCAATGGCTATCTGTCGATGGGTGTCGGTACGGGCAGCTACGGCGGGACCGGCTCCGGCACGGTCACGATCAGCAACGGTGCGACGGTCAATGTCGGCGCCAACGTGTCGACCCAGAGTGCGTTGCAGGTTGGCAATTTCGAGCAGGGCAGCGTGCTGGTCACCGGCACGCAGACGACGCTGACAGCGACTGGCCAGACCTGGATCGGGCAGGACCTGGGCGGCAGCGGCACGTTGTCGGTGCAGGCCGGTGGCTCGGCGATGGTGGGGGGTGGCAGCGGCAACGCGCTGCTGCTCGGCTGGGGGACCAACGCCGGGGGTACCCAGGATGGCGGCAGCGGTCTGCTCAGCGTGGGGGCGGGTGCAACCCTGTCGGTGAATGGGAATCTGCTCGCGGGTGGCTTTGGCGACACCGGCACGTTGAATGTCGCCGGCAGCGTCGGGTCGAGCGCGATGGTCTCGGTGCAGGGAACCATTCTGTTCGGCAACGCCAATATGGGCGGCGGGGTGCTGCAGAATGGCGTCGCGACCGGCACGATCGGCAGCTATGGCACGGTGTCTGTGCAGGACCCGGTCTCCGGCGTCGCGATGGGGATCGGCAACAATTATAATTCGAACGGCAGCGCCATCGGATCGCTGACGGTGACCGGGACCGGCGCGATGCTGTCGCTCAACGGGCAGTTGCAGCTCGGCGATGGCGGACCGAATGCGTCGGGCAGCCTGCTGATCAGCAACGGCGGCTCGTTGAACATCGGTCCGTGGAGTTCGGTCAACAACGGCACCAGCTATGCCGGCGCGGCGCTGCTGGTTGGCCAGGGTGGCCATGGCAGCCTCGGTGTGGTCGGCGGTGTCGCCAACGCCAACGGCCAGCTGATCATTGGCGAGGATCAGAGCATCAATCCCTCGGGTGCGACCATCACTGGCGGCACGCTGAGCGGCGAGACGATCACTGGCGCCAGCGTGGCGGGCGGTGTGGTGACCGGTGGCACGGTGGTGGGCGGCACGCTGGCCAATTCCACCGTAAGTCAGACGGTGTTCGCCGGCAGCGGCACGCTGACGGTGGGCGCTGGCGGCACGCTGTTCATCACCCCGAACGGCACCGCGACGACCGACCTGACCATTGGCACGGCCTATTCCGGAACACTCAACCCGACCGGCGTCGCGACGGTCTCGGGGCCCGGCGCCGTGCTGAACGCCGGGATCGGCAACGCGCAGATCGGCGCCGGCGCGACGGGCAGCCTGGCGATCAGTGCTGGCGGGTCGGTCAGCCTCGGCGGTGTGCTCAGCGTGGGCACCGAGCAGGTCATCAACCAGACGCTCACCGGCGAGACACTGAGTGGCGGCACCATTGCCGGTGGCGCGATCAGTGGCGCCAGTCTGGGCAGCGCCAGCAACAGTGGCGGCACCATCACCGGTGGCACGCTGGGGCTCGGCACCATCACCGGAGCGGTGCTCAGCGGCGCGACCGTGTCCGGCGGACTCCTGGTTGGGCCGACGGTGGCGAGCGGCAGCGGCATGATCACCGTCGGCGCTGGCGGGACGCTGAACCTGGCGGGCAACAATCTGAACAATGTCGCGCAGGCGTTGCAGGTTGGCAACAACTACAGCAGTTCGGTCGGCGCGACCGGCACCGTCCTGGTGGGTGGGGCTGGTGCGCTGTTGAATGCCAACAATGGCGGCATCGCGATCGCGCAGGGCAACAGCCTCGCCACTGGCCTGGTGACGCTTGCCTCGGGTGGCACAATCAATGTCGTCGGCGCGCAGACGACGTTCAATGGCACGGTCTATCAGAACCCCGCCCTGCTGATCGGCAATGGCGGCAGTGGCACGCTGACCATGTCCGGCGGCCAGCTGAATGCGACCGGGGCGATCGACCTCGGCAACGCCAGCAGCGGCGGCGGCACGCTCACCATCGGCTCGGGCGCGGTGGTGCAGCAGACATCGCAGGCCGGCGAGGGGGTGGGCCTGGCGATCGGCAATGGCGGGATCACGATTGCCGGCGGCACGCTGAGCACCAGCGATCAGATTTCGATCGCCAATATCGGCGGCATCGGTGCGCAGAGCGCCACGCTGAGCATCAGTGGCGGCCTGCTGACCGATCAGGGCGGGATGCAGCTTGGTGCGCTTTCCGGCACGCCGGGCTATGGCTATGGCAGCCTGTCGGTGACCGGCGGGTCGCTGTCGGTGGTCGGCGTGCTGCAGGTCGGCACCACCGATCTGGCGAGTTTCGGTGCGGTGAGTGCCAGCCTGGGTGGGGTGCAGATCAGCTCCGGCGGTTCGGTGAGCCTTGCCAGGTCCAACATCACGCTGACCTCCAGCAGCTTTACCGTGTCGGCCGGCGCCCGGGCGTCCGGCAACGGCACCCTCACCGGGTCCGCGATCAGTGACGGCACCTTCACCACCAACGGCAACCTGCTGATCACCGGCTCGCTGGGCGGCAACGGCACGTTGGGTGGGGCGCTGATTCTGGGTACGGCCGGCACCGCGACGATCGATGGCCAGATTGCGGTGCCGACGGTGAAATTCACCGGCGTCGGCGAGGAACTGGATGTCGGCACACCTGGCAACGTCTATTCCACGCTCACCAGTTTCGGGCTGGGCGACACCATCGCGTTGCTCGGCGTGCATGAGACGATCACCGGTTCGACGGGCGGCAGCGTGCTGTCGCTGGGCAGTGTCGGCGGTGGCGGCGGGCTGACGCTGAATTTCGGCGTGGCGCCGACGCCGGGATGGGCGTTCGTCGCCACCACCAGCGGCGCCAACACCAACATCACGCTGGTTGCCTGCTACGCGGAGGGTACGCGCATCGCCACGCCGCACGGCGCGGTGGCGGTGGAGGATCTGCGCGCCGGCGATCTGGTGCTGACCCATCGCGGGGCCGATCAGCCGGTCCGCTGGGTTGGGCATCGTCGGGTGGATTGCGCCAGCCATCCGCGGCCGGAGAGTGTGCTGCCGGTGCGGGTGCGGGCGCATGCCTTCGCCGCCAATCAGCCGGCGCGCGATCTCTTCCTGTCGCCGGACCATGCGGTGTTTGTCGACGGTGCGCTGATCCCAGTGCGGTATCTGGTGAATGGCGGCTCGGTGGCGCAGATCGCGGTGGACGAGGTCGTCTATTACCATGTCGAGCTGCCCAGCCATGCGGTGATCCTGGCCGAGGGGCTGCCGGCGGAGAGCTATCTCGACTCCGGCGACCGTGATGCCTTCAGCGAGGGGGAGGGGGCGCGGCCACTGCATCCCGCGTGGGGCCATGGGCGGTTCGGCGGCGATCGCACGCGCTTCGCGCTGCTGTGGGAGGCCGAGGGGGCGGCGCCGCTGTGCATCAGCGGGCCGGTGCTGGAGCGGGTGCGGGCACGGCTGTCGGCGCGCACGCGGCGGACGGTCGCAGGGTTTGCCGCCGCGACGCATGAGGGAGCGCTGCACGAGGATTTTGCGCCGCGGGCGATGGCGCGGTTAGGATAGCCGGGCGCCGGCATCGCGCCGGCCTCCGGAGGATCGCATGTCCCGTTTCTCGACGACCCTCGCAGTGGCGAGCTTTGCCATACTGGCGCTGACCGGCATCGGCGCGCGTGCCCAGGCGCCCGAGCCCGCCGCGGTGCCGCTGGAGCTCAACAAGCTCGAGCCGGTGACCGGTGGCAGCTGCCGGGTCTATCTGGTGGCGACCAATCCGGACGCGAAGCCGATCGATCCGCTGCGCATCGATCTGGTGGTGTTCGGCGCCGACAACGTGATCAGCCGGCGCCTGGCGATCGATCTGGGGCCGCTGCCGGCGCGCAAGACCGCGGTGCGGCTGTTCGACCTGGCGGGGCAGTCCTGCGACGATGTCAGCCGCATGCTGGTGAATGACGTGCTGGCCTGCGGCCCGTCGGACGCGCCTGATTCGGTGGTGGCGCGGACCGCCTGTCTGGAGCGGATCGCGCCGAGTTCGCGCGCGAAGGCGGCGCTGTCGAAATGATGCCCGCCAGACCAGCGGCGCGGTGAGGCCGATGCGCCGGCCTGGCCTGCCGACCTCGCTGCTCACCCGCCTGCTGGTGGTGGTGGTGGTCGCGCTGCTGCCGGCGTTGGCTGTGCAGGCCTACAAGGAACACGAGGCGAGCCTGCTGCGGCATGCCTCGGCGCGGGCCGAGGCGATGCGGGTGCTGTCGCTGGTGTCGGCGACTCAGCAGGAGATCACCGAAGGGGCGCGGCAGCTGCTGACGGCGGTGTCGCAGACCCGGCTGGTGCGGTTCAATGCCTCAGACCCGACGGCCTGTCGCGCCTTTCTGGCTGACTTGCTGAATAAGTTCGACCGCTACAGCACGCTGCTGCTGACCGATACGAGCGGCAGGGTCACCTGCACGGGCAATCCCCGCATGCCCGGCGAGGTGGTGGCGGGCCGGGCCTATTGGGTGCGGGCGATGCAAACCGGCGAGTTCGCCACCGGCGACCTGGTATCCGGCATTTTCAACGGCACGATGGTGCTGCATTTCGCCCAGCCGATCCGCGGATCGGATGGGTCGATCAGCGGGATCGCGGTGGTCGGGCTGAATCTGGCGTGGCTGCAACGGCGGATCGAGGCGATCAGGCTGGCCCCGGGCATGTCGATCACCATCGCCGACAGCACCGGCACCATTCTCGCCCGCGCGCCGCGGATGCGCGATGCGCGGGCCGGCGGCGCGGGAGAGGGCCCGGCGATCGGCAATCACGCGGATCTGGCCACCATCCAGACGCTCGATGATGATGCCGATGGCATTTTGGAATATGATGCGCCGGGCCGGGGCGGGCATATTCTCGCCTATTCGCCGCTGGCGACGGAGCCGCGCGGCCTGTGGATCGGCGTGACCTCGGATGCCTCAAGCCCGCTCGCCGGTGTCGCGCGGGCGGATCAGTGGGGCGTGCTGCTGCTGGTCGCCGGCGCGGCGATCGCGCTGCTGCTGACGGTGCTGGGCACGCGGCTGGCGATCGCGCGCCCGACGGCGCGGCTGCTCAGCGCGGCGTCCGCCTGGCAGCGCGGGGAGATGGGCGCGCGCACCGGGCTGGGGGCTGATGGCAGCGAGTTCGGCCGATTGGGCGCGGCGTTCGACCAGATGGCGTCGACCCTGCAGGAGCGTGAGGCGGCGCTCACCCAGGCGCTGGAAAGCACGACCGATCATGTGCTCACGCTGGATCATGCCTTTCGCTTCACCTGGCTGAACCAGCGCGCGCGCGACCAGCTTCAGCCCGAGGGAGCACCGGCGCTGGAGGGGCAGGTGATCTGGGACGTGTTCCCGGACATGGTCGGGTCCGAGTATGAGCGGGCCTATCGTGGCGCGCTGGACAGCTCGACGCCTCAATCGCTGGAACTCTATTACCCGCCGCTGGACGCGATATTCGCCACCCAGGTCTATCCCTCCGAGCGCGGCCTGACGGTGTTCTACCGCGATGTGACCGAGGCGCGGCGGGCCGGGCGGGCGCTGGCGGAGAGCCAGGCACGGCTGGCCGGCATCGCCGAGACCATCCCAGGTTGGGTGTTCGTTGCCGATGCCGATGGCCGGACCGTGTTCGTCAATCGCCGCACGCTGTATTTCACCGGCTGCTCGGCCGAGGCGCTGGAAGCGCAGGGGCTGGCGGCGGTGGTGCATGAGGATGAGCGCGAGCGGCTGATGGCCTGTTGGCCGGCTGCCGTCGCCTGCGAGATCGAGGTGCGGCTGCGCCGGGCGGATGGTGTGTATGTGTGGCACCTGATCCGCGGCCTGCCCTGGTTCGACGAGCAGCGCCAGGTGCGCGAGTGGTATGGCGTGGCCACCGATATCGACGCGATCGTCGAGGCACGCGCGGCCCTTGCCCGGGCCGGCGCGGTGCTGGAGCAGGAGGTGGACCGGCGCACCGCCGCGCTCGCGGAGAGTGAGGCCCGATTGCGCGCGATTTTCGACAATGTGCCCGATCTGGTGCTGCTGTTGAGCGTGCCGGCGGAGGCCCCGCCGCGGCTGGATGCCGCCAATCCGGCGGCGGCGCGGCGTCTGGGCGAGGAGCCGGCGCGGCTGGCTGGCAGCTCGTTGGAGGCGTTGCCGGCGCTGATGCCATTGGCCGGTCTGCTGCGCCGCTGCGCCGCCCAGGGCGCCGAGGAGCGGGCGGAGCTGGAGCTGGAGTTTCCCGGTGTCGCGGGGAAGCTGATCGCCGAAAGTCTGCTGGTGCCGTTGCCGGGCGGACGGGTGCTGGCGACGATGCGCGACATCACCGAGCGGCGCGCGCTGCAGGCGCAGCTGGCGCAGGCGCAGAAGATGGAGGCGGTGGGCCAGCTGACCGGCGGCGTGGCGCATGATTTCAACAATCTGCTGCAATCGATGGTCTCCGCCCTGGAACTGGCCCGGCGGCATCTGGCTGGTCAGCACGCCTCGGCCGAACGGCTGCTGGACACCGCCCTGCGCGCGGCGGCGCGCGGCGGGCGGCTGACGCGGCAGTTGCTGGCCTTTTCCCGGCGGCAGACGCTGGCGCCGGAGAGTGTGGATATCGGCCGGCTGGTGCAGGACATTGCCGAGTTGCTTGGCCGTGCGGCGGGCGAGACGGTGCGGCTGCGCCTTGAAAAGCCGGCCCAGGCGCTGGCCTGCCGGGTGGATCCGGCGCAGCTCGAATCGGCGCTGCTGAACCTGACGCTGAACGCCCGTGACGCGATGCCGATGGGTGGCGTTGTGACCATCAGCGCGCGGTCGGTTCGGCTGGATGCCGGCGACGCGGCACGGCTGGATCTGCCGCGCGGCCTGTATGTCCGGCTGGACGTGGCCGACACCGGCACCGGCATTCCGCCCGAGGTGCTGCCGCATCTGTTCGAGCCGTTCTTCACCACCAAGGAGGTCGGTCGCGGCAGTGGCCTGGGCCTGGCGATGGTGCATGGCTTTCTGCGCCAGTCGGGTGGCGCGGTGGCGGTGGACAGCGCGCCGGGCCGCGGCGCGGTGTTCTCGCTGTATCTGCCGCTCGATGACGCGCGGGTGGAGGGCGAGGCCGGCGTGCTGCGGCCATTGACGCGCGCTGAGTCGGCCGAAGGCCCCGCCGCGTCGTCGGTGGGCACGATCCTTCTGGTCGAGGATGATCTGGCGGTGCTGGCGACCTCGACGGAATTGCTGGAAGGGGCGGGGCACCGGGTGATCAGCGCGCAGGACGGGCCGGCGGCGCTGGCGATCGCGCGCGAGGCGGGTCGGATCGATCTGCTGCTGAGCGATGTCGTGCTGCCGGGCGGGATGAGCGGGCCGGAGATCGCGCGGCGGCTGCAGCAGCTGCGGCCGGGTCTGGCGGTGCTGCTGACCTCGGGCTATCCGCGCGACATGCTCGAGCGGCACGGGCTGGACGGCGCGGTGCGGCTGTTGCTGAAGCCGGCGACCGGGGCGCAGCTGCTCGACGCGGTGGCGGCATTGCTCGCGCCGGCGCATACTGAATAGAGATCCCCGGCGGATGGCGCTGGCCAGTCGGGCGCGACCGGCCTAAAACATCATCTGTCGCGGCGATGCCACGGCGCGGGTGTAGCTCAATGGTAGAGTCCCAGCCTTCCAAGCTGGCTGTGCGGGTTCGATTCCCGTCACCCGCTCCAGTGCATCCCCATCGCGGGCCCTGAAAATACTTTGCCGGGTCCGCCCCGCTGGGTAATCTCCTGACAGAAATAATGGGGAGGATGACATGGTTCACGCGAAAGCGGGGCTCGTTGTGCTGGCTTGGCTGGTGTCGGCGGCCACTGCGCAGGCGGCCGACCTGGTGGTGATGAGTTCGGGAGGGTTCGCCGGGCCGCTTGGTGCGCTGGCACCGGCGGCGGAAAAGGCGACCGGGCATCATCTGACGCTCGTCTATGGTCCGTCGATGGGGGATACGCCGAACACCATTCCCACCCGCCTCGCGCGGGGGGAGAAGTCTGACATCGTGGTGATGGTGGGGGCCGCGCTGGACAATCTGGTGAAGGCGGGCCGTGCCGCCGGGCGAGTTGACATCGCGCATTCCTGGATCGGCGCCGCGGTGAAGGCGGGCGCGCCGGTGCCTGCGATCGGCACGGTGGAGGAGTTCAAGCAGACCCTGCTGGCGGCGAAGTCGGTCGCCTATTCCGACAGTGCGAGTGGCACCTATATCGGCACCACGCTCTACAAGAAGCTGGGGATCGAGGCGCAGATGGCGCCGAAAAGCACCATGATCCCCGCCGACCCGGTGGGGAATTTCATCGCCTCCGGCCAGTATGAGCTTGGCTTTCAGCAGGTCAGCGAGCTGAAGCCGGTGGCGGGGCTGACGCTGCTGGGCAAGATTCCGCGCGAATTGCAGCTCGATACCATCTATGCCGGTGCCGTTCCCACCGGTTCGACCGAACAGGCGGCCGCTGCGCAGGTGGTCGCGTTTTTCGCCTCGGCCCAGGCGGCGCCGATCGAGGCGAGTTTTGGGCTGGAGCCGCTGGCCAGGTCGGAATAGGGCCGGCTGGCCGGACTTGTGATTTCGGCGATCGCGCGCATATGGCTGGCGGGGCGGCAGCGCGCCGCCAGTTTCGAACCCACCAGTCCCAACCCCCAGGAGACCCTCAATGACCGACACATCGAAAGCGGCGACTCGCCGCGAGCTGCTCCGCTGTGGTCTGCAGGCCGGCATCGCGGCGGCGGCCGTCGTGGCTGTCGCGCAGAGCGCCGCTGCCGCCGACCAGGACAAGATCGCCCAGGAGCTGGTGCAGTATCGCGCCACGCCGAACCCCGAGGCGCCGGCCAATCTGTGCAGCAAATGCGTCAATTTCGTCGCGCCCGCCGCGTGCACGATCGTGGCCGGCACGATCGCGCCGAATGGCTGGTGCGTGGCCTTCGCGCCGAAGGACGCGTGATTTCGGGCCCGGGGGAGGGTCAATCCGGGCACTCCCCCCTGGACGACGGGCCACGAAGGTTTTACCACCGGGGCGCCTGATTACCCCGACACGCTGAGCGTACGTAAGGACCTGGACTGATGGACAGCATGGAGATCAACAAGGCCGCCGCTGCCATTCTGGTGGCTGGCATTGCCTTCATGGGCGCGAGCCTGATCAGTCAGGCGCTGGTGTCGCCGACCCCGCTGAAGACCTCGGCCATCAAGATCGACCTGCCGGCGGCACCTGGTGCCGCCGCGCCGCCGCCGGAAGTGCCGATTGCGGTTCTGCTGGCTTCCGCCGACGCGAAGGCGGGCCAAGCGGATGTCGGCTCTGCCGGCTGCGTCGCCTGCCACAGCTTCAATGAGGGCGGCAAGGCCGGCATCGGCCCGAACCTCTATGGCGTGCTCGGCTCCAAGATCGGCAGCCACATGGACGGTTATGCCTATTCCGCCGCTCTGAAGGGCAAGGGCGGTGAGTGGAGCTATGAGGCGCTGAACAGCTGGCTGGCCAAGCCGGCGGCCTTCGCGCCCGGCACCAAGATGACCTATGCCGGCCTGACGGATGCGAAGAAGCGGGCCGAGGTGATCGCCTATCTGCGCAGCCTGTCGGGTAGCCCGTTGCCGCTGCCGGCCGCGCCTGCGGCGTCCGCCGCCGCCGCACCCGCCCCGGCCGCTGCTCCCGCCGGCCCGGCGCCGATCGCCGAGCGTTTGGCGAGTGCCGATGCCGACCGCGGCAAGGCGGCGATGGCCCAGCAGGGCTGCATCGCCTGCCACACCCTTAATGAGGGCGGCAAGGCGGGCATCGGCCCCAACCTGTATGGCGTGTATGGCGCGAAGGAAGGCAGCCATATGGAAGGCTATGCCTATTCGTCCGCGATGAAGGCGAAAACCGGCAACTGGACGCCCGAGGAACTCGATGCCTGGCTGACCAAGCCGGCCGCCTTCGCACCCGGCACCAAGATGACCTTTGTCGGGGTGTCGGATGCCGGCAAGCGGGCCGACATCATCGCCTATCTGAAGACGCTTGGCGGCAGCTGAGCGCCGCCAAATTGATTGCCTGATCGGCCGGGGAGGCTCCTCCCCGGCCGTTTTTACTTCACCAGCTTCAACGCGTCGGCGCGCACGCTTGTGTCCACCAGCTTGCCGACCTCGAGCGGCTTGGTGACGCTGCCGACCTCGGCCAGCAGGGTTTGCATCCAGGCCACCTTGGCGACATCGAGATGCATCTCGGGATCGAGGTCGCCATGCTTGATCGATTCGTCAAAGATGAAGGCGGCGCGGGGATCATCGGCTTTGGCGTGGGTCACCTGCTGGGTGAGCGCGATGGTTTCGTCCCGATGCGCGACGGCATAGCGCAGGCCGGTGATCTCGGCGGCCACCAGGCCGGCGGCATCATTGTGGCGCTTGGCGAGATTGTCGCCTGAGGTGACGATGCAGCCGCGCAGGAACTCGGGATAGACCTCGCGCAGCGGCTTGAGCAGGCGCACATCCTTGGGCGCCACCGTGCTGAACTCGGTGGAGACCACCGCGCCTGAGACGATGCCCACCGACAGGGATTTGAAACGATCGGCATCCGACCCAAGCGAGGCGAACTTCACCTCCGAGGCCGGCACGCCGACCTGCTTGAGCGCCGCGCGCATCACCATGTCGGGCATCGAGCCGGGCGCCGAGATGGCGATGTTGTGGCCGCGCAGATCGGCGAGGTCCTTGATGTCGTCGCGCACGAAGATGCCCTGCACGAGCTGCGGCCAGGCACAGGCGACGACCTTGACGTCGGCGCCGTGGGTGGCGGCGACGATGCCGGAGTTCGGCGCGCCTTCGTAACTGTCCATCTGGCCGGCGATCAGGGATTTCAGGCCGATCTGGTCGGATTGGATGTTGATGATCTCGACCTTCAGGCCATAAGGCGCGGTGAAGCGCTCCTGCAGCGGCATGATGG
>CAIVDX010000583.1 GCA_903904805.1 uncultured Rhodospirillales bacterium | reverse complement strand
TTTATGGCCGTTGTCAGCATCCGATGCGCAGCGAATTCTGTGCAAACGTTGCTCCGGCTATTGAGGAGAAGGACCCCGGTCACTCGGCCGCTTGCCACTATGCCGAACGTAGCGCGCCAGTAAGCGGGATCGCGGTATGAAAGAGGCAGGCGCTACCAAGCAGCGACCTCTGTTGGAGGTAAATGCTCTTAAGAAGCACTTCCCCCTGCAAGGAGGCTTGCTAGGTCGAACGACCGGCTATGTCTACGCGGTCGACGGCGTTACGTTCACCGTTGACCGCGGCGAAACGCTTTCCATAGTGGGCGAGAGCGGGTGCGGTAAGAGCACGGTAGGCAAAGCCATCCTGCGTCTGACCGAGCCCACGGGCGGCGAGGTGTTCCTCGACGGTCGGCGGATCGACAATATTCCCTTGAGCCAATTTCGGCCGCTGCGGCGGCGTATGCAGATGGTGTTTCAAGATCCATTCAGCAGCTTGAGTCCGTGCATGCGGGTACGTGACATTCTGGCAGAGCCGATCGTCAATTTTGGCCTGGCTGGGTCGAAGTCGGAGCTGGATGATCGGATCGCACTTCTGATGGACAGGGTACGCTTGCCGCGTGACGCCATCAGCCGTCGGCCACACGAATTCAGCGGCGGTCAACGCCAGCGATTATGTATTGCCCGCGCCCTTGCGCCCGGTGCCGATCTCATCATCTGCGACGAGGCAGTCAGCGCGCTGGATGTTTCGGTGAAGGCGCAGATTATCAATCTGATGTCGGAATTGCAGGACGAACTCGGCTTGGCCTTGTTGTTCATCAGTCACGATTTGGCGATCGTCGAGCACCTGACCCATCGAGTGGCGGTGATGTACCTGGGCAAGGTCGTGGAGATTGCAAACCGGCGCACTCTGTTTGCGGCGTCGAAGCATCCCTATACCCGCGCACTGCTCTCGGCGGTTCCGGTGCCGGATCCAGCGGCCAAGAGGGAACGCGTCATCCTGCGCGGGGAGGTGCCGAGCCCGATCAACCCGCCCTCCGGATGTCGCTTTCACACTCGTTGCCCCTACGTGTTCGAGCGTTGCCGGGCCGAAGAGCCTCAATTGCGATCCATGGGCGACGGCCACATGGCTGCTTGCCATCTGGAAGAGGCTCCAGAACCGGCATGTGCGGGCAGCGCCCAAACGTGACCTTTTGGGATTTCATGAGGAGTGGTGGACAGCGGCCTGTGCGAGATCAGAGTCGGTGCGGCAACACCCACACCCACTCTGAAGGACGACGGAACAATGGGCGCAGCAATGTACGAGCCGCACGTCCCTGCGGTGCTCCAGGGGGACGAGAAGAGCGCGTATGAGCCTAATTTTCATAGGTGACATTCACCAGAACTGGGCGGAAGTGAAGGCTGGGCTCTCCTCTCTGCCGGCGCCGCCCAAGGCTGCAGTCCTGCTGGGAGATATCGAGTGCACGCAGCCTTTGGACGTTGTCGCGGCGCCGCTGCTGGATCATGGCGTCATGGTTTATTGGATTCACGGCAACCACGACTACGACACGGGCGCCGAGATGTGGGCGAACCTTGCTGATCCCGAACGGAATCCCCTCACCGCCGCTGGCGCCCTGCATATGCGTGTCGTCGACATCGACGGCGTTCGCGTGGCGGGCTTGGGTGGCATATTCCTGCCGCTCGTCTGGTCGGGTCACGCGCCACCCCGTTTGCGCCGCCGTGATCAGTTGGCGGCCTATCTCGCTGCAACACGCCCCCAGCTTGACACGGCAGGGGTGGTGGCCCTCACGCATTTCCTGGCCGCGACCGCGATCTGGCCAGAGGACGTCGATGCTCTGTCATCACAAAAGGCTGATGTGCTGGTGACGCACGAAGCACCGTCCAGTCATCCGAACGGCGTCCGCGTGCTGGACGATCTGGCGCGGGCGATGGGCGCGAGCCTTGTCGTGCACGGCCACCACCACATCACATCGCACGCGAAATCGGATGACGGGTTACGCGTGCTGGGTGTGGGCGACACCTGGGCGGTCGATCTCAACGGCAATGTAGTATGGCGCGGGCGGAAACGAGATCGTCCTCTGCCGCGCCCCGGCGATGGTTGGGTCGTCCAATCGATCGCAGCGTGAAACATCGTCTGCAGATGCTGTATCAGGAACTGAATTGAACCCGGATGTGTACTGTCGTCCTTCTGAAACGTTCACACCATCTGTGGCCGGTGATGTTGGCGGCCAACCGCGATGAGCGGCTGGATCGTCCATGGGATCCCCCAGCGGAATGGTGGCCTGATCGGCCCGGTGTCGTCGCTGGCCGGGATCTTTTGGGTGGGGGTACGTGGATGGGTCTAAATCGCCACCATGTGGTGGCAGTTGTGCTAAACAGGCGCGGCAGCCTGGGGCCGGCGCCCGGCAAACGTTCGCGGGGCGAACTGCCGCTGCTGGCATTGGAGAATCGCTCCGCGCGGGCAGCGGCCTCGGCCATCGCCTTGCTCGATGCCGGGGCGTGGCGCAGCTTCAATATGGTGGTGGCCGATGCGACGGGCGCGGCATTCTACGTGCGTGGCCTGGGCCATGGGCACCCCGAGCAAATGCCATTGGACGATGGTTTTCACATGATCACGTCGGGCGATCCCAATGACATAATGCGAGAGCGGGTCACCCGCCATCTGCCGCGCTTTCGTAGCGCACCGTCGCCCGAGACGGACAACTATGCGGCTTGGCAGACGCTCATCACCGATCGGTCCGGAGCGGCTGACGAACAGCTTCATATTGTGCCGCGCAACGGCTACGCCACGGTCTGCAGTTCGGTGCTGGGATTGGCGCGGCAGGAGGCACCGGTCTGGCTCTTCACCGCGTCGTCCGATGCGGAGAGTTTCAAGCGGGTGGATATTTCAGCGTCATGACAAGGTGGCGATAGTGGTCGGGAGACAATGACGAGCGCTCAATCATTCCGTGCGGTGG
>CAIVDX010000582.1 GCA_903904805.1 uncultured Rhodospirillales bacterium | reverse complement strand
GGTGCGCCGCGCCCCCGCGCGCAGCAATGCCATCGACCAGACCAGCGAGGAGGGCGAAGCGGCGGCCAGGGCGGCACGCGTCGTGGCGGCGAACGCGGAGTGGCTGGCGGCGAGGCGGGCGAGGATCTCGCCCATGCTGTCGGCGGAGAAAATGGCGTCGATCTCGGCGCGCTCGGCAGCGAAGCGCGCCGGAGGCAGCGGCGCGGCGCGCGGGGGCAGGGCGGCGATGCCGTCCTCCGCCAGCGCGTCGGCCAACCCGGCGAAGCCCTCGCGTGGCACGTAATGGGTCGCCAGCCCCGCATGCACGCAGTCCGCGCCAAGCAGCCGCGTGCCGGTCAGCGCCAGCCAGGTGCCAAGCGCGCCTGGCAGCCGCGGCAGCACAAAGCTGGTGCCGACATCAGGGAACAACGCAATCGCGGTCTCCGGCATCGCCATCGCCGCATGCTCGCTTACCACCCGCGCGCTGCCATGCACCGAGACTCCGATGCCGCCACCGAGGCAGATGCCATCGATCAGCGCCACATAGGGTTTGGGATAGGTGGCGATGGTGCGGTTGAGCGCATATTCCCCGGCGAAGAACGCCTCGATCAGGTCACTGCGTCCGGCCAGCGCATGGGCCCGCACCGCCCGCACATCGCCGCCGGCGCAGAAGGCGCGTCCGCCCGCGCCCTCGATCACGATCAGGTGAATGCCCGGATCGAACCGCCAGGCCTCCAGCGCCTGGGAAAGCTGGGCGATCATCTCCAGATCCAAGGCATTCAGTGCCGCCGGTCGATTGAGCGTGAGCCAGCCGGCGCGTCCGCGACGAGAGGCAGTGACGGTTGGTGAGGTCATCGCGGGCTCCAGGCAATTCGACGCGCCGATCAAACGGCGAAGCGTCGCCGCTGGCAATTGCCTGCGCGCGGTGCATCGGGCACGGTCGAGCGATGAGCCGTTTCGCGCCCGCAATCCTTTCATTGCTTTGTGCCTTGCCATCACCCACGCCGGCTGCCGCGCGCGACCTGGTGGTCCTGGGCATCGGCGGCGCGGTGGGTGCGGCGCAGGCCGCGGCCCTGTTCGAGCCGGCCCAGGCCGCCGCCATCGCGATCACCGCGCGCGTGTGGCAGCCCTCCTCTCTGGCGCTTGAGACCGAGATGGCCGGCGGCCGTGCGATCCCCGACATGCTCCAGCTCCGCGGCGACCTGCTGCGCCAGGCCTGCGCCGCCGGCCGGCTGATGAAGCTCGATTGGGACAAAATCGGCCGCGACAAATTCGCCCCGTCCGCGATCCAGGACTGCGGCATCGGCAGCCTGCTGGTCGCCACCGCCCTGGTGTGGAACCGCGAGAAATTCAGCGGCACGCCAGGCTGGGCCGAGTTCTGGGACATCGCCCGCCTCCCCGGCAAACGTGGCCTGCCGGCCAGCCCGCGCGCCACGCTGGAGATCGCACTGCTGGCCGACGGCGTCGCACCCGCCGACATCTACAAGACCCTGCGCACCGAGGAGGGCATCGACCGCGCCTTCCGTAAGCTGGACCAGCTGCGTCCGTTCATCGCCTGGTGGAAGACCGGTGCCGAGGGCGCGCGCATGCTGACCTCCGGCGAGGTACTGCTGGCCGCGGTGCCCACCGGCGACATCGCCGCCCCGCCCGCGTCGCCCGTGGTGGTGGCGGGCCCGACGGCGAAGCCCGCCGCCGCGGTGGATCTGGCGGTGCAATGGTCTGGCGCGCTCACCTCGGTGCTGTTCTGGTCCGTCCGCGCGCATACCGACATGCCGGAGCAGGCGCTGAAATTTCTCGGCTTGACCACCGACCCCGCGCTGCAGGCCCGGCTGCAGGCCACCACCGGCTATGGCGGCCTGGCAAAATCCGATAAGCCGCCCGACGATGGCCCGTTCTCCACCGCCGCGCCCGGGCGCATGGCTGGCGCGCTGGCAATGGACGACGCCTTCTGGCGCGACAATCTGCAGCGCCTGTCCGATCGGTTCGAGGCGTGGTTGCAGATATGAGCGCCAGCTGTTCTGTGCGGGAGCAGTCCGGCACCACGGTTCTGGCATTTGCCGGACGTATGGATGCCGCCGGCATCGCCGCGATCTGGACGCAGACCATGCGCGCCGCCCGTGCGGCCAAGGGCCATGATCTGGCCGCCGATCTTACCGGTGTCGAGCTGTGCGACACTGCCGGCGTCACGCTGCTGCTGCGCGCCGAGGCGGCGCATGGCGGCACCATCAGCCTGCGCGGCGAGAGCGGCGCGGTGGGCACGCTGCTTGAGCGTCTGCGCCGCATGCCCGCCCCACCCGTCGCCGCGCCGGCGCCGGACTGGACCTTCCTGGGCCTGGCGAAGCTCGGCGCGCGCGTGCTGACGGACTCGGTGGCCAATCTGGGCGAGCTCGCTATCGCCCTGGTCAGCTTGCCGGCGCATCGGCGCATGCTGCGCTTCTCGGATCTGCTGCGCACCGCCGACGAGGCAGGCGTGCGCGCGGTGCCGCTGATCCTGATGATGGGGTTTCTCATCGGCCTGATCCTGGCGTTCCAGTCGGCGGTGCCGCTCAAGCGCTTCGGCGCGGAGATCTATGTGGCGAACCTCGTCGCCGTCTCGCTGCTGCGCGAGCTGGGCCCGCTGCTGACCGCGGTGATCCTGGCCGGGCGCACCGGCTCGGCCTTCGCCGCCGAGATCGGCACGATGAAGGTGAATGAGGAGGTGGCGGCGATCCGCACGCTGGGCCTCGATCCGATGACCATGCTGGTGCTCCCGCGTCTGCTCGCCGCCCTGCTGGTGATGCCCGCGCTCACCCTGTTGATGGACATCTCCGGCATCGCGGGCATGAGCGTGGTGATGCAGGCGCTGGGCTATCCGCCGGTGGCGATCGCTGCCCAGATCAAGCAATCCACCCATCTGGGCGATCTCTGGGGTGGACTGTTCAAGGCGATGATGTTCGGCAGCGCGGTGGCCGCGATTGGGTGCCGATGCGGTCTGAATGCCGGCAACGGCCCGCGCGCGGTGGGCGAGGCGGCGAGCGGCGCGGTGGTCGGCGGCATCGTGGCGACGGTGATCCTGGATGGCGTGTTCGCCGTGCTCTTCTACATGCTCGGCTGGTGAGCGCGCCGGTGGCCCCGCCAAAGGATGTGGTGGTCGTGCGCGACGTGACGCAGATCTTTGGATCGCGGACGATCTATCAGCATGTCACCTTTTCCGTGGCCGCCGGCGAGGTATTCGTCATCCTCGGCGGCTCAGGCTGCGGCAAATCCACCTTGCTCAAGCAGATCATCGGCCTGCTGAAGCCCAGCCAGGGCGATGTGCATGTGTTGGATGCCGACATGTATGGCGCCCGCGGCGATGTGCTCACCCGCATCGGCGTGATGTTCCAGTCCGGCGCGTTGTTCGGCTCGATGACCCTGCTGGAGAACGTGATGCTGCCGCTGGAGATGCACACCGACCTGCCAGCGCAGGCCCGCGCGGCGATCGCGCGCACCAAGCTCGGCCTGGTGGGCCTGGGCGATTCGGCGGACCTGCTGCCGGCGGAAATCTCCGGCGGCATGGCCAAGCGCGCGGCGATCGCACGCGCGCTGGCGCTCGACCCGCCGCTGCTGTTTCTCGATGAGCCCTCGGCGGGGCTTGATCCCGTGACCTCGGCGGGGCTGGATCAGCTGATCCTGGATTTGCGTGATACGCTCGGGGCAACATTCGTGGTGGTGACGCACGAACTGGCCTCGATCCTGGCGATCGCCGATCGCTGCATCATGCTGGACAAGGGCGCGAAGGGGACGATAGCGATGGGCAATCCGCGCGAGCTGCGCGACCACAGCGAGGATGCGCGCGTGCGCGCCTTCTTTCGCCGCGAGGTGCTGTGATGGCATCGCGCGCCAGCTTTGTCCGTGTCGGCCTGCTGCTGTTGGTCGGTACGGCGGTGCTGATCGGCATGGTGCTGTTCCTGGCCGGCGGGCGGCTGCGCAACGGGCACATGTATGAGAGCTATTTCCGCGAGAGCGTGCAGGGCCTCACGGTCGGTTCGCCGGTGAAATATCGCGGCGTGACGATGGGCGAGGTGACCGACATGGGCCTCACCGGCGTGGAATATGGCACCACCGCTTCCAGCGCGAACACCAACAACCAGTATCAGACGGTGTATGTGCGCTACCGCATCGACACCGCCAAGCTCGGCGAGGTGCCCGACACATCGGCGGCGGTGAAAGCCGGCCTGCGCGCGCGGCTGGCCAGCGCGGGGCTCACCGGGCTGGTCTATCTGGAGCTGGATTTCCTGCCCGACCCGCCAGCGCCGCGCAGCCCGCCCTGGAGCCCGAAGGCCGAGTTCATCCCCGCGGTGCCCAGCACGCTCAGCCAGGTGCAGGACGCGGCCACCAACATCGCCAGTCGGCTCTCGAAGCTCGACATCGAGGCGCTGCTGAACAATCTGATCGGCCTCACCGGCGATCTGCGCGAGCAGGTGGACAGCGGCGACCTCAAGCAGATCCTCACCACCACCAAAACCCAGCTTCAGCATGCCGACATCGCCGGCGCGGTGACCGCCCTGCGCGACACCACGAAGTCGGTGCAGGCGATGCTGGAAGGGCCGGAACTCAAGGCGGCGGTGAAGAATGCCGATCTCACCTCGCAACGTCTGGCCGAGGCCACCGCGAAGCTGCCCGCGCTGATTTCCGCCCTGCAGGCGACGGTGCAGCGCACCGATGGCCGCACCGCCGACATCGTCGCCCAGCTGGCGCCGATCCTGCGCGACACCCAGGCGACCGTCGCCAATCTGCGCGACACCAGCGAACAGCTCCGCCGCGACCCGGGCCAGGTGCTGTTCGGCGCACCACCTCCCCGCACCGATGGAGCCCGCTGATGCGACATTCCACACGCCGCGCGCTGCTGCTCGGGCTGGGCGCCGTGGCCGGCTGCTCCGTGCTGCCGGAGCGCCCCTATCAGCAAAAGCGCGTTTGGCCCCTCGCCGCGGATGATCCGTCCCCCGTGCCTGGCCGCCGCGGCGCACCTGTGCTGCTGGTGCGCGCGATGGGCGCCGGGCCGGGCCTCGAGACGCGCGGTCTGCACGGGCTGCTGCCCGATGGCAGCATGCGGGTG
>CAIVDX010000581.1 GCA_903904805.1 uncultured Rhodospirillales bacterium | reverse complement strand
ATACTACGATCTTTCGGTTGAGAACCGGGACGTGACCAACGATCAGGTCACGATCGACGCCGCAGAGGCCATCAAGGCGGTCGGCGTCGGCGTCAAATGCGCGACCATCACGCCCGACGAAGCCCGCGTCGTCGAATTCAAGCTGATAAAGATGTGGCGCAGCCCCAACGGCACCCTCCGCAACATCCTCGACGGCACCATCTTCCGCGAGCCGATCATCTGCAAGAACGTCCCCCGCTTGGTGCCGCAATGGACCCAGCCCATCGTCATCGGCCGCCACGCCTATGGCGACATCTACCGCGCGATGGACATGAAGATCCCCGGCCCCGGCAAGGTCACCCTCACTTACCAGCCCACCGACGGCTCCGCCCCCACCACGCTCGATGTGTTCGACTTCAAGGGCCCCGGCGTCACGCTCGGCATGCACAACACCCGCGCCTCCATCGAAGGCTTCGCCCGTGCCAGCTTCAATTACGGCCTGATGCGCAACTACCCGGTCTATCTCTCCACCAAGAACACCATCCTCAAAGCCTATGACGGCATGTTCAAGGACGTGTTCCAGGAGATCTTCGACACCGAATTCGCCGAAGCCTTCAAGGCCAAGGGCCTCACCTACGAACACCGCCTGATCGACGACATGGTCGCCGCCGCCCTGAAATGGTCCGGCGGCTATGTCTGGGCCTGCAAGAACTACGATGGCGATGTCCAGTCCGACATCGTCGCCCAGGGCTTCGGCTCGCTCGGCCTGATGACCTCGGTGCTGATGAGCCCGGACGGCTCCACCATCGAATCCGAGGCCGCCCATGGCACCGTCACCCGCCACTACCGCCAGCACCAGAAGGGCCAGGAGACCTCAACCAACCCGATCGCCTCCATCTACGCCTGGACCCGCGGCCTCGCCTATCGCGGCAAGTTCGACAACACGCCCGATGTCACCGCCTTCGCCACCGCCCTCGAGGAGGTCTGCGTCGAGACCGTCGAGAGCGGCTACATGACCAAAGACCTCGCCATCCTCATCAGCCGCGACCAGTCCTGGATGAACACCCAGGACTTCCTCGCCAAGCTCGATGAGAACCTGAAGAAAAAGATGGCCTGATCAACCCGGGGCGGCGACAGCCCACGCTGTCGCCGCCCGATCGTTGCGCTGCAATCTTCACCGAATTGTCGCAACCAGCCTCCCCAAAATCGGCCACAAGGCGATTCTCGTTTCACCCGCCGCGTGCCTGGGAGGCCCCAATGACCCGTCTTTCGCTCAGCGTTGCCCTGCTCTCCGCCCTCGCCCTGGCCGGCTGTGAAACCGCCAACCAGGAGCTCGACAAGGAGTCCGCAGCCGCGATCCAGACCGTCCTCGCCCGCGCGAAATTCGAAATGTCCTGCCCCGCCGCCACCGCCTCGGTGCTGTCGCGCAACCTGATCAACCCCGAAATCCAGAGCGTCGGCCCCCGCGGCCCGCAAGGCACCGCCCACGCCGAATACACCATCGGCGTCGAAGGCTGCGGCCAAAAGGCCGTCTATCTCAGCGTCTGCCAGATCGGCTCCATCTCCTGCGTCGCCGAGGCCGCCCGCTCGCCGATGTAAGGCGCGCCGATCCGCCGTCGCAGGCCGGCTCTCAACCCGCCGCGGGCACCCAGGCGCCAAAGAAAAGCGCGTTCTTTTTTGAAAAAAAGAACCAAAAAACTTTTGAAGCTTTGCACCGCACAGGCCCCCTTGCGGTGACCCTTCAAAGCCCCTTCTCTAAGGCAACATACCAGGGGGTTTCCATGTCCGACGCCGAACTGCTCTCGCTGCGCAACCCGGGCATGCCCCGCCGCGCCTTCTTCATGACCTCCACCATCACCGGCCTCACCCTGGCCACCACCACCGTGCAGGCCCAGGCCATCCATACCGACACCACCGGCCTCATCGCCGGCGATGTCGACATCCCCGTGCCCGGCGGCAAACTCCCCGGCTACATGGCCCGCCCCGCCGGCCCCGGCCCCTACCCGATCGTGCTGGTCAATGAGGAAATCTTCGGCGTCCATGACTATATCAAGGATGTCTGCCGCCGCCTGGCCCATCTCGGCTACGCCGCCATCGCCGTCGAGGTCTACGCCCGCATCGCCGACCTCTCGACCTACACCGACCAGGCCAAAATCCAGGCCGAAGTGATCAGCAAAAAACCCGACGCCGAACTGATGTCCGACTCAGACGCCGCCGTCGCCCACGCCGCCGCCCACGGCGGTGACGCCACCAAAGTCGGCGCCATCGGCTTCTGCCGCGGCGGCCGCACCACCTGGCTGTTCAACGTCCACCGCCCCGACCTCAAGGCCGCCGTCGCCTTCTACGGCCCCGTCGGCGGCACCAAGACCGAGATCCAACCCCTGACGGTCACCGACGTCGCCGACCAGATCCACGCCCCCCTGCTCGGCCTCTACGGAGGTGCTGACGCCGGCATCCCCGTCCCCGCCATCACCGCCGCCGTGGACAAGGCGAAGGCCGCCGGCAAAACCGCCGAGCTGGTGATCTACCCCACCAGCCCCCACGCCTTCGCCGCCGACTATCGCCCAAGCTACCGCGAAGCCGACAGCAAGGACGCCTTCGCGAAGATGGAAGCCTGGCTCAAGAAGTATTTAGGGTAAGAAATGCCAGGGCTCTGCCCTGGACCCGTCACGCGCATGCGTGCTGCGCACGACGGGGCCGTACGGCCCCAGACCCCTCAACTCATTCTCTCCGCGGCACCAACCTCGTAGCCCGCATCAACGATGCGGGATCGTACCCCGAAACGGATCGGTCGCTATGATGTGCAATCGCTCATCCACTCACTAAAAGGCCCACCCAAATCGTCCTCTACCGCCGCAACCCCATCCCCGGCGGCTGCACCTTCTTCACCGTCACCCTCGCCGATCGCACCGCCACCCACCTGACCACCCACATCGACGCCCTGCGCACCGCCTTCCGCACCACCCGCGCCGAACACCCATTCACCATCGACGCCATCGTTATCCTCCCGGATCATCTGCACACAATCCTCACCCTCCCCGGCGGCGACGCCGACGTCGCCCACCGCTGGCGCCGCATCAAAACCCACTTCACAAAATCGCTGACCAGAAAAGGAATATCCCTGCCCCACCGAGACGGCCAAGGCCGCGCCCTATGGCAACGACGCTTCTGGGACCACGCGATCCGCGACGATGCGGACTTCGAAAACCACGTGAACTACATCCACCACAACCCCACCAAACACGGCCTCGTCACCAACCCTACCGACTGGCCCCATTCGTCGCTCCATCGCTTCATCCGCCAAGGAATCCTCCCATCCGATTGGGGCGTATACGAAGCAACGGAAGGAAATTTCGGCGAGCCCACCAACACCCAAACTCAAATGACGTAGCCCGCATCAACGATGCGGGACTTCCTGGCCAAACCAAAGAAGAAGATAACCCAAAATACCTTCTCAAGAACGCGCTATGCTGCTGACACCCCACCAGCCCCGCATCATTGATGCGGGCTACTTGCTTCTCGAAAGTCCTTGATGCATATTTCAAGGGCTACCAAGATGGGGGAACATTAGTGTATATTAATATTATTCTTCGGTTTTCTTCCTATGCCGCTGCAAGTAGCCCGCATCAGCGATGCGGGACTTCATGGCCAAACCAAAGAAGAAGATAACCCAAAATACCTTCTCAAGAACGCGCTATGCTGCTGACACCCCACCAGCCCCGCATCATTGATGCGGGCT
>CAIVDX010000580.1 GCA_903904805.1 uncultured Rhodospirillales bacterium | reverse complement strand
CCGTTCAGATAGGCCGACACCCGCGCCAGATCCGCCGCGTCCTTCGGCCCTGCCGCGATGAGCAGCGGAGCCGCAAGCAAAGCCCGTCGAGTGATTGCCCCAGTCATCACGTCCCCAGTCATCACGTCCCCGAATGGTGGTCGGTGTTTGCCCTGAACCGGTGCCAAACCCGCGAAAGTTTGTGGTTCTTTTTTTCAAAAAAGAACAGCGCCTACTTGAGCTTTCGTCCTTTGACCCGCTTCCCCGGCCACGCGACAACATGATGCTCCAGCGGCCCCGCATGCCGCTCGCTGATCGCCCGCCCGCGCACCGACACGCCGGCCGCATGCACCGTCTCCGGATCGCCGGACACCAGCGGATGCCACCAGGCGAGGTCGCGGCCCTCGGCCAGCCGCCGATAGGCGCAGGAGGGCGGCAGCCAGTCGATGCCCGCCAGCGTCTCCGGTGTCAGCCGCACGCAATCCGGCACGCGCTTGCGCCGTCGCGCGTAATCCGAGCACTGGCACGCCTCCAGATCGAGCAGCCGGCACGCCACGTTGGTGTAGGAGATCGCGCCGTCATCCTCCTCGCGGAGCTTGTGCAGGCAGCAGCGCCCGCAGCCGTCGCACAGCGACTCCCACTCCGCCTCACTCATCTCCTCGAGGGTCTTGCGCTGCCAGAACGGGGTCGGATCGCTCGTCATGGCACGGTATGTGGCGCTTATCTGGGCGGCGGCAAAGACTGCGAGCGCACAGACCCGGTCGGCGCGCTGCGCGCCACCGGCGGCGGCAGCGCGGGCGGCGGCTCAGGCGCGGTGTTGGCGCCATAGCGCATCAGCACCGAGCGCAGCGGGTCCGCGCCGGAGTTGTTGACCTCCATCTGCACGGTGATCTGCCGCGCCGCGAGCGGCTTGCCGTAATAGGCCTGGTTCGCCGCGGTGTCGGTCGCCACCACGCTGCCTGACAGCGAAATGCCCGCGAACAAGCCGCGCGACCGCTGGAACGCCACGATATCCGCCCCCACCGCCGCGGTCGTCGCGGCCTCGGCGCCGCCGCCATAGCTGGCGATCGCCAACGAGGCATCCGCCCCCAGCTTCAGCTGGTCGTCCATCACCGAGGCCAGCCCCTTGTCGGTCAGGATCGCCATCAGCATCGCGGTGTCCTGGATGCCAACCTGGAAGCCGAAGCTGCCGCTGCCGAGCGAATAAAAAGCCGGGTCTGACCAACCGCCGCCGCCATCGCGCGCCAGCAGCACACACGACCCACCCTGGCCCCCAAACATGAACCCGGCCTTGAACAGGCGCGGACACACCATCACCCCGCGCGCCTTGCGCAGAATGTCGAGCACGTTCGAATCGGCGGGCGTGCCGACAATCTCCTGCACGGCCAGCGTGGCACGATCCACCAGCGCCTGCTGCTCGGCCTGCGCATGCGCGACCGCAGGAACAGCGGCCGCCAGCATCGCTCCGAAAATCGCACTCCGTCGCATGGAACCCTCCATTGGCGAGAACAAGGCAGACTGCACCCTGGCGCCGCGTCGGCTCAAGAGTTGGGCGGAAAGGCGGCGAAAGGGCGGATTTGGTCTTTCTTGAAAGAAAAAACCAAAGACGTTTCGGACCATATTCCCGCAAGCCAACGCGAAGACACCCGAACTCCCTAAAGAGAGACCTCGTCATTCACGCAGACGACGCGCCAGCCTTCGGGCTCGCGATCCAGCCTGGTCAGCGACAGATTGCCCACCGACAGATGCAGTGACGCATCGGCGCCTATCCCCAGCGCATGCGCCACCGCCGCGCGGATCGCCCCACCATGGCTCACGATCACCGCATCCCCGCCGTCAGTCTCAGCCGCAATGCGCTCGATCGCTGGCCCCACGCGGGCGATCACCTCCTCCATGCTCTCGCCACCCGGCGGACGCTCATCGCCCGCCAGCGGCCAGAACGCATGCGCGGGCCTCGCCAGCTTCGCCGGCAGGTCGGCATGCGGCAAACCCTGCCACTCGCCCAAATGTTGCTCGATCAGATCGGGCTCGACCAGCAGGTCCTGCGGCGGATAGCCAGCGGCGAAAATCGCCTCCGCGGTGCGCCTGGTGCGCGACAGCGGCGTGCACATCCACACCGCCGGCCGCGGCAGGTGCCGCGCCAGCGCGTCATAGACATGCCGATGCGCCACCAGCCCATGCGGACACAGCGCCACATCCATCGTGCCATACAGGAACTGCCGCGAGCTCTCCTCCACCAGCGCATGCCGGATCAGCCACAGCCGCGCGCTCATTCGCCGATGCTCAACAGCGCGCCTGTCCGCCGCGCCACACGGAACTGCCAGGCGAACAGCAGCGCGCCACCGGCCAGCCACACCACATTCAGCACCGCCGCCGCCACCAGATGCGACCACAGGATCGCGCCTGAGCCGAGCAGCGCGCGCATCCCCTCGACCACATGCGTCGCCGGCAACGCCCACGCCACCGGCTGCAGCCAGGCCGGCAAAATGCTCACCGGATAATAGATCGCCGACAGCGGCGCCAACCCGAACAGCACCGACCACGCCAGCGCCTCCGCCCCCGCGCCATGCCGCAGGATCAATGACACCACACCAAGTGCCACCGCCCAGCCCATCAGCATCAGATTGGCGAAGAACAGCACCAGCACCGGTCCGGCCGCGAACAGATTGAACGCATACAGCGCCCAGGCCAGCAAAATCGCCGGCACCACGCCCGCCGCCATGCGGATGAACGCCATGCCGATCAGCGCCGCCACCAGCTCCCACGGCCGCAACGGGCTCACAAACACGTGGCCAAGATTGCGCGACCACAACTCCTCAAGGAAAGACACGGAAAATCCCATCTGGCTGCGCAGCGTGACCTCCCACATCAGCACCCCGCCCAGCAGCACGCCGCCCGCCACCGCCACCGAATTGCCCGTGCGCATCGCCAGGAAACTCGAGGTGAACCCCCAGATGCACATCTGCAACGTCGGCCAATAGGCCAGCTCCAGCAGCCGCGGCCAGGAGCGTCGGAACAAGGCGAGATGCCGATACATCATGCCCCAGATGCGGCGCGCCGACTGGGCAATGGCGGAACCGTTCATATTGAAACCTCGTGTGGCGCTCTCGCGATGTCGAGGAACACCTGCTCCAGATCCTCGCGCCCATAACGCGCGATCAACGCATCCGGCGAACCGCGATCGACAATGCGCCCCCGCCGCAGCATCACCACCTCGGAGCACATCCGTTCCACCTCCGCCATGTTGTGCGAAGCCAACAAAATCGTACAGCCGCTCTGCGCGCGATAGCGCTCCAGCAGCGAGCGCACGAAATCCCCGGTGTCCGGATCAAGGCTTGCGGTGGGCTCATCCAGCAGCAGCACATCCGGCGCATTGATCAGCGACTTCGCCAACGCCACCCGCGTCTTCTGCCCCGCCGACAACTGCCCCGCTGGCCGCCCCAGCAGCGCCGTCAGATCCAACATCTCAGCCAGCTCGCCAATCCGCCGCTGGGGATGTCTGACGTTGTAAAGATGCGCATACACCCGCAGATTTTCGGCCACCGACAACCGATGCGGCAATGAAATATAAGGCGATGAAAAATTCATCCGCGCCAATGCGGCGAACCGATCGCGCGCCATATCATGCCCGAGCACACTGATCCGCCCCGATGTCGGCAACAGCAGCCCCAGCAGCATGGCGATGGTGGTCGTCTTGCCCGCCCCATTGCCGCCGAGCAGCCCCAGCGTGGTCCCCGCCGACACGGCAAAGGAGATATCATCCACCGCCGTCGTCTGGCCGTAGCTCTTGCTCAAATGCTCAACAGAAATCGCGTCCATGCGCCCCAGGTAGGCCCGTGGCGACGCCCTGCCAAGCCGCGATCGGTTACACCGCCCGCGCCGCGCTTTCCACCGCCGGACCTTCCAGCAGCCGGTAGCCAAGCCCCACCGCCTGCTCCAGCGCCCCTCGGCTGGTCAGACCACTCACCAACTGATGCCCCTGCATGGGCGCCAGATCATCGCTCCAGACCACCTCGCCCAGATCAATCCCCAGCCGCGCCGGCGACAGCAGCGCCCCGCCACCGGCCAGCATCGTCTGATAGCGCCGCAGCCGGGCCGCCTCCACCGCCGCCAGCGCCTGCTTGGGCGCGGCGATCACGTCGGCGGCGGAAAAGCGCAGCATCACCGCCCCGCGCAGCCGCGGCGGCAGCGCACCATCGAAGCGGGCGAACGCTGCCTCCTGCAGGCTGGCCACCAGCAGATCGACGATGAACGGCCCGGCGCCGCGCACCTCTGACGGATCCGACAGCAGCGCGAGCATCCGCCGATCCAGAGTGCGGCACAGCCGGCGCAGCAGCCACGGATCCGCCGAGAGATCCCGCCCCGGTGCCAGCGAAATCGCCAGCTCCTTCAGATCGAGCACCCGGTGCTCGCGATGCAGCACCAGGCCGCCTGGCCCGGCCAGATAGATCCGCCGCCGCCGCACGAAGCGCGCCACATCCGCCTGCGCGAGCGCCGCCTCCAGCGCCGCCAGCTCCGGCACATCCAACGGGCGCCCCGGCGGCGGTGCCGCCGCCAGCCCGGCCGAGTTGGCAGCATCCAGAAAGGCTTGCACCACCCGCACCTCCTCCGGCAGCCGGCACAGCCGCACCTCGCCGGCCATCGCGTCCGGCAGCCCTTCCGCATCCGCCTCCAGCAGCAGCCGCAGCCGCTCCGCCGCGCGCTCCAGCAACTGGCCGCCGTCGCGCCCGCCCTCGCGCCAGGCCGCCGCCAGCCGACCGCCTGGCAGCCGATACAGCCGCGCCCGATCCGCCGCCGCGAAGGGCGCCAGCTCATCCATCAGCATCCGCCGCGCCGCCGGACGGCTCGGCTGCGCCAGATGCGACGGCAGCCGCACCAGCAGGACGCGGCGGCGAATGCCCAACGCGGCACAATCCGCCGCCAGTGAGGCCAGATCGGCCGGATCAGCCGCCAAGGTCTCGCTCATGCCGCGCGATCCAGCAGCGACGGGTTCAGACAACCCGCCCGCACCTCCTCGGCCATGCCCCGCGCCCGGCTCGCACAGGCCAGCAGCGTGCACCCCGCCGCGTGCGGACAGACCAGCCGACGTGCCGCGGCCAGCAGCATGTCGGTCTGCCCGCCCTCAAAGCGGCGAATGCCCATCGACACCCCCCAGCGCAGCCGGTCCTCATTGTCCGCGGCACTCAGCAGCAATCGGCCCGCCCCCAGCGCGGCGCGCAGCGCCACCAGCTGGGCCGACGCCTCCATCAGCTCCGGCCCGGCGGCGAGCTTCACTAGGTCCGGCGCCAGGGCGGCCGGATCGGCGATGCGCAGCAGGTCGGCATCCACCTGCAGCGCCAGCGCCATCCCGGCCTGGCGCGTCAGACGTCGCAGCGCCTCATAGCCGGCCGGATCCGTCGCCGCCTCCGCGCAGGAGATGTCCACGCCGAGCGCCGCCACCGGCGCGCGTGACAACCCGGTCAGCATCTCCACCGCACCGCGCAGCGGCAGCGCCAGATGCACCGGCGCACCGCCAAAGGCCGCCAGTCGACCAGGGCCAACCAACGACCCAACCGATGACCCGCCAGCCTGCCCGCCCGTCAACTCAACAGCCAGACGCAGGCCGAACAGCGCCCGGCGATGCAACTCCAGATCCTGATCCTCCGCCCGCTCCTCCGGCGCCGCCAGCACGTGATGCAGCACCCGGATCGCACCTGGCTCATCACTGTCCGGCAGCCGCACCGCCACCCGCCGCACCGCCACGCCCCAGGCCGGTGGCGCCTCCGGATCCGGCGGACGCGCATCGGCCAGCCGCGCCTGAATATAGCCGAGCGCCCCTTCGGCCGGCCCATCCAGCCCCCAGCAGGCCAGCAGCCGACCGGCATCGCCCGCCCCCAGCCCAAGAATCTGCCCCACCGGACTGGCCAGCGCCGCCGGCACCACCCCCGTGCCGCCGCGCGGCCGCGGCGCGAGCATCGCCAGATCGCCATTCGCCATCAGATGCCACTCACCACCGAACGACCGCGCCTGCTCGGCGAACAGCGCCCGCAGCGCCGCCCCCTGGTCCGCCGCGACGCCGGGATGATCCGACAGCCGCAACGCCAGCAGCATGTGCGGAGGCCCGCCCACGCGCAGGCGCGCCACCGCCTCGGCCAGCACCTGCCCCGGCTCAACCCCCCGCGCCGCATCACCTCGCAGTGAATCACCTCGCTGAGCATCACCCCGCCGGGCCTCGGCCAGTCTGGCGTCCCACCGCTCCAGCCCGGCCCGCCGCTCGCCCGTCGCCGCGTCCCGCATTGCCAACTCCGCTTTTTGCCAAATCGACACCGCCCGCCTTTGCCAAGCCGGGCCCGAGACGGCACTCTCCGCACCCGGATGCGCGCTGCCACCGACGGCGACCCCGCACCCGGCGAGAGCCCACACCCGGTATCCCAACAGTGAGGCAGGATGGTTACTGAAGCGTTCGCACCGGCCGACCATCAGCCATTTCCGGCGATTCTCTCCGCCGCGCAGCCCACCGGCATGGTCCTGCCCGCCGGCGAGCGCGTCTACGCGATCGGCGACATCCACGGCTGCGACCGCCAGCTCGGCGAACTGCACCAGGCGATCCTCGCCGACATCGCCGACCGCCCCGTCGCCCGCCCGCAGCTGGTGCATATTGGGGACCTCGTTGATCGCGGGCCGGACAGCGCGGCGGTGATCGCCCGCCTGATGAGCCCGCCGCCTGGCGGGCTGCCCACCACCACCCTGTCCGGCAATCACGAAACCATGATGCTCGACGCGCTGGGTCTGGGCGGCATCGCGGCGCTGAGCTGGCTCGACAATGGCGGCGAGGCGACGCTCACCAGCTGGGGCCTCTCGCCGCTCGCCCAGGCCAAAACCTGGAAAAAAGGCATCCCCGGCGGCGTGCTGAAATTCATCGCCAAACTGCCGCGCCGGCATCAGGTCGGGCCCTATATCTTCGTCCATGCCGGCCTGCGCCCGGGCGTCGCCCTCACCGCGCAGACCGAGCAGGACATGCTGTGGATCCGCCAGCCCTTCCTCTCCTGGGTCGATCCCGCCGGCCTGCCCGGCCTCGATCTGGCCGGTGAGCGCGCCATCATCGTGCATGGCCACACCCCCTCGCCCGAGCCGCAGCTGCTGCCGCACCGCATCTGTGTGGACACCGGCTGCGCCATGGGCGGCCGGCTGACGGCCGCGGTGCTGGAGGCCGACGGGGTCCGCTTCCTGCAGGTCTAGCCGTGCCCGCCGACTGTTTCACCGGATGGTAAAATGCGCTAACCCCGAGGGATGACTGGTTCAACCAATGGCACCGGCCCGGCGCCGGACAGCACCGACAGCGCCCAAGATCCCCATCGCGGTGCCGACCATGGCGCGCTGATCGAGGCGGTCGGCCGGCTCGCCCGCACCTCCGTCACGGTGATCGGCGACGCCATGCTCGATCGCTATGTCTACGGCACCGCCACCCGCATCAGCCCCGAGGCGCCGATCCCCGTTGTCGCCGTCGACCGCGAGCTGGCGATGCCCGGCGGCGCCGGCAACGTGGTGCGCAACCTCACCGCACTGGGTGCCGCCGTTGCCTTCGTCGCCGCCATCGGTGACGACCAGGCCGGCTCCGACCTCACCTCGCTGATCGGCGGCCAGCCCAATGTCGAACCCTGGCTGATCGTCCAGGGCGGCCGCACCACCACGGTCAAAACCCGCTATTTCGCGCAAGGCCAGCAGCTGCTCCGCGCCGACCGCGAGGATGACAGCCCGATCCACCCGAAGCTCGCCGACCGCCTGGTGCGCATCGCGCGCGACACCATCGCCGCCACCTCGATCTGTGTGCTGTCCGACTACGCCAAGGGCACGCTGGCCGGTGACATCGCGCAGCAGATCATCGACTCCGCCCACGCCGCCGGCCGTCGCGTAATCGTCGATCCCAAAGGCACCGACTATGGCCGCTATCGCGGCGCCGACCTGGTCACCCCCAACCGCCGTGAACTGGCACTCGCCGTCGGCCGCCGGCTTGACACCGACGCCGAGCTCGTCGCCGCCGCGCAGGAGCTGCGCGCCGCCTCCGGCGTCGGCGCCGTGCTCGCCACCCGCGCCGAGGACGGCATGACGCTGGTCGACGCCGAGGGCGTGGCGCATTTCCCCGCAGAGGCCGCCGAAGTGTTCGATGTCTCCGGCGCCGGCGATACGGTGGTGGCCACCCTGGCCGCCGCGCTGGCCGGCGGGCTCGACATGCGCACCGCCGCGCGGCTGGCCAACATCGCCGCCGGCGTGGTGGTCGGCAAGATCGGCACCGCCGTCGCCCGCCCGGCAGACCTGCTGGCCGCGCTGACGCCGCAGGGCGGAGCGCTGCGCAAGATCGTCACGCGGGAGGCCGCTGTCGAGCAGGCCGAGCGCTGGCGCCGCGTGGGCTATCGG
>CAIVDX010000579.1 GCA_903904805.1 uncultured Rhodospirillales bacterium | reverse complement strand
GCGGCGAAAGACGGCACACTCTACATCACCGCCACCCGCGCCCCCGTGTATTCGCACCACGACCCCGTCGTCCTGCAACCCGGCGCCGTCTATCGCTACATGGACCAGGGCGAACAAGTCTTCGCCCTCAGCCTTCTGGCCTCCCCCAACGGCACAAGGCAGGACGCCATGGCGCTCGCCGATGCATTGCTGAAACCGCCCGTCGTCACCCCCCACGTCTCCCGCGGCGGCACCGGCCCGCATACCGGACAGTGGCTCGACGTGCGAAGCACAAGCGGCGCCGTGATCGCCCTGAAATGCGCCGAAGACGGCGATGCGACGATCATCCGGGCGATCGAGCTGGATGGGGTGGCGGGTGAACTGCAAGTGGCGGATGCGTCGGTGCCGATCAAACCCCGCGGCATCGTGTCGGCAGCGTTGTTGGGCGGGGTGTTGAGGGAAGTTGATGGGCTGGAGCGATAGCTGAAGTTCGTCGCCCCTCCCCACCCACGGCGTCATTCCGGCGCACGCCGGAATCCAGAGCGCAAGCGGCACCCACGAGCAGCCCCATCGGGCCTATCGACAGGTACGATGGGCCGCTAATCACCGCCGCCCTTGGCGCGATGGATCCCGGCGTTCGCCGGGATGACGGCGGTGTGTCGTGGCAGCGCGGGGGCGCCCATCGCGAGCCCCTCACACCAGCCGGTATGTCACCCGCCAGCTCTTGCTCGCCCCCGGTGCCAGCTCAACCGCAGACCCGCTCGCCATCGCGCCCGCGAGGTGATCCGCTGTCGCCGTTGCGGGTTCGATGGCAATCTGGTGCATGAACCGGCCATTGCCCGGCCACGCGCCATAGTTGAGCCAGATGCCGATGGCGGGCAGTTCGGCCCCATCCCAGCCGATCTCCAGCCGCCCATTGGCATTACCCACCGACGCCCGGAAGTCGCCCGAAATGTCCGCATAGAGCTTGGCCGCAAACTGCGTTTCCATGCCGCCGATCCGGTCGAGACGCGGCACAGATGGCAGATCGAGCCCGTGATGCGGCCACGGCAGGCTATCCCGGCTGAAAGCAACGCCCTTGGCCCCCAGATGCGTCGCTTTCACCCGGTCAATCCCCGGCAGGTCGATATCGTCCCCCGGCCCCGTCGCCAAGAGGCTGTGCTGGCACCAGAGGAACGGCAGCGTCTCGCTACCGAGATTGGTCGCCACATAGTCCTGCACCAGCGCATTGCCCGTGAGCGTCAGCCGCCTGCTGAAGCGGCTGAGGTCGTCGTTAAACGTCGTGGCGATAAAATCCGCACCGGCTTCCGCCGCCCATGGCCGGCCCCACACATTGCCATGGTCGCGCAACCGGCGCTTCCACGGCGTATCGAAGGAATCGCAGCGCGACACGGTGGGGAAGCACTCGTCCCAAGCGATCGATTCATCGCCCACGTACACGGCTTCCTCGCCGATCGCCTCGCTGCGCCCGCCCTGATAGAGCCATTGGCGGCCATTGCGCTTGTCGACCAGCGAGGTCACGCGCGCCCCATAGGCGGCGTCGACGGAAATCGACATCGCCGCGTTTTCGAGCGTCAGCACGTTCGGCAGAGGAAGCGTGGTCATCTTATTTATTGATCGGGTGAGTCTTGCGCCACTCTTCGTATTCGGGCCGCGCGTCCTCGTGCAGCGGGTAATAGCGCTGCAGCGGTGCGCCTTCCATCAGCTTCATGCG
>CAIVDX010000578.1 GCA_903904805.1 uncultured Rhodospirillales bacterium | reverse complement strand
TCTTTTTTGAAAAAAAGAAGCAACAAACCTCTATGAGTCTGGCACCGCACAAGCGGCCACACCGCCCCCGTAGGGTGAGATGCCCATTGGCATCGCACCAACCTCCCTGCCCCAACCAAAATCATATCAAAATCACCAAAACCTGTAGGGTGGATAAGCGAAGCGCAATCCACCATCGCAGCTCTCATCCATGCAGACGCACGACCCGCCTGACATTCGCCACCCATCACGATAAAAGATTTGGGGCTGGCATAGCTAAGCGGCTTTCATTGCATATCCGCCCATGTGGCCAGCAAGTAACCCGCATCAACGATGCGGGACTCTCGAATCAAACCACAACCAACTAATTCTGTTATAAAAACAAAATGTAGGGTACAATGCGCCTTCGCATTGCACCACGTTTGCGTCCACATCACTGAACTGCCCGAAGCCAAAGCAAGTAGCCCGCATCGACGATGCGGGACTTGGCATCACGCCCCAACCCGAACTCTACCAAAAATGCCCGATGGTTGTCACACAAACCCGTGCCGCCATAACAACATTTGCCGCCCTTGAAACGGCCATCCTTACAAACCCTCACCGAAGCCCCCCCAACTCCCAAAAGCCTGTTGGCCCTTTCCGTCAAAAAAGAACAAACTCCTAGGACTTTCCTCTTGCGGCAGACCCTCATTCCGAGGAATATAAGCCGCCATGCAGCCAGTGCCCGATCCCTCAGAGCCCACCATCCACCCCGACCAGGCGGCCGATAACACGCGCCGCAGCGCCGATCTGCTGCGCGCGATGATCGAGTGCGGCCATGAGATCGCCCTGCTCATCCACCAGGAGGCCGTCGCCACCGCGGCGCGCAACGCCGCCGAACCCAACCTGCCGCGCCTGGGCCGCTACACCAGGGTGGCCGACTTCGCAGGCCCATACGAGAAGATCTTCCGCGGCGTCCGCCGCGGCATGCTGCTGCTCGAAAAGCTCGCCGAGCCAAAACCCACCGGCCTCGACATCGCGCTCGCCGAACAACGCCGCGCCGCGCAGAAAAAACCCGCCGCGCCGCCCGAAAAGCCGATCCACCAGCTCACCGATGCCGAACTCCACGAGCGCATGATCCGCATGGACCGGCTCGATCGCATCGAGGCCCTCGGCCTCGATGAAACTGCCACCCTGCCCAACCGCACCATCGACGAAATCCTCGCCGACATCTGCGCCCAACGCGGCATCGCCTCCATCGACGAGATCATCCCCGACGAACCAGGTGCCGTCACCGACTTCCTCATCCGCACCGGCCGCGTCCCACCCTTCGACACCCCCACCCGCAAGCCGCGCGACGACACACCGCCCGACATCGACTATCCGCTGCGGCGCTGAGCCCTGCTGTTTCGAAAAGACGACGCACCAAACCTGTCAGAATCCCGTCCACGCACACCCAACGTGGGATAGCCCGGCTATCCCGCGCGCAACCGCGCGTCAGCCTGTCAGGAAGCCGTTTGGTGCGTCTATTTTCAACAAGAACGGCCGACCCTTACCCCCCGATCGGCACATCCACCGCCCGGATCGCCCACTTGGTCGTTCTGCGCTCGATATAGGCAAACAGCGCATACATCGCGATGCCCAACGCCGCCACCACCACCAGCCCCGCAAACACCAGCGGCACCTTGAAATTCGCCGAGGCCTGCTCGACCAGCGTGCCGATCCCCTGGTCCGAGGCGAGTGTTTCGGCGATCACCGAGCCCACGAAAGCCAGCGTGATCGCCACCTTCAGCGAGGCAAAGAAATACGGCAGTGAGCGCGGCAGCCCCACCTTGCGGATAATGTCCAGCCGGCTCGCCCCCAGCGCGCGCAACACATCCGCCAGCTCCGGTTCCAGCGTCGCCAATCCCGTCGCGACATTGACGGCAACAGGAAAAAAGCTGAGCAGAAACGCGGTGATGACAGCCGGCACCGTGCCGATGCCGAACCACACCAC
>CAIVDX010000577.1 GCA_903904805.1 uncultured Rhodospirillales bacterium | reverse complement strand
TGGTGTTCGCGCTGTTCCTGGCATTCTTCCCTGTGGTGATCGGCACTGTTGCTGGCTTGACCAGCGCCGATCGCAACGCCATGCGGCTGTGCAAGTCGCTCACCGCCAATCGTTTGCAGACCTTCTGGTCTGTCCAGCTCCCCTATGCCACGCCGCATATTTTCGCCGGTCTGAAGGTGGCCGTGACCATGGCGATGATCGGCGTGATCGTGGGCGAATTCGTCACTGCGCAGCAGGGGCTCGGCTACATCATCATGTTTGGGTCCTCGGCTGGTGAAACGGCTTTGGTGTTCGCGGCGATTCTGCTGCTGTGCGTGATCGGGCTCGTCCTCTACGGGCTTGTGGAGATCGGGGAGTTCCTGGTCACGCGTCGGCTGGGTGTGTCGATCACCAGTTCGGAGTTCTGATGCGTGTGCAGCTGCGTGCGGACGCGTTGGCGGTCGGCGTGCCTCGGCTGGTGCGTGCCGGTGCGGCCAGCGTGATTCTGCTTCGTCTGCCTGAAACCATCATCGCCTGGCGCAATCGCTGCCCGCATATGGGGGTAGAACTCGACTGGCGCGAGGAACGACTTGTGGCGCCGGGTGGGGCGCATCTGCGGTGCACCGTGCATGGTGCCCTGTTCTCGCCCCGCAATGGAATCTGTCTGCGTGGCCCCTGCGTTGGGGAGCATCTCATGCCGGTCGATTTGGATATCGATGAGACGATGGTGCGCTTTGACGCCTGAGGCATCCGGTTGGGTTGGCATGCGCTCGCGCCATCATCTTTCCGACTTCGCCCTGCACCGGCCGACGACTTTGGACGAGGCAGTTTCGTTGATGCGGAGCCTTCCTGGCGCGCGACCTCTGGGGGGCGGGATTGATCTGCTCGATGCGATGAAATGGGGTGAGCCTGTCGCGCATTTGATTGAACTGCGTCGCGTCGCTGGGTTGTCCGCCATTCGCATCAATGCGGGCGCGCTGCTGATCGGCGCGGCGGCCACGCATGCGGCCATTGCGGGTGATCCGTTGATCGCAGAGCATCTTCCCGATCTCGCGCGGCTGTGGGGGCGGATCGCCAGCCCCCGCATCCGGTTTTCCGGCACGCTCGGGGGCAATCTGATGGCTGGGCGGCCGCATTATGATGGGCTGCCGGCTCTGATGGCGTTGCAGGCGAAGGCGTTGGTTGGTGGCGATCCCTCATGGCATCCCGTTGAAGAGGCGGTGCGTTTCAAAGGGGCATTACTGATTGCCGTCCGCATCGACCGGGTGCGTCGGCGTCGGCTGCTGGTGGGGCGGGAGCTGCATCCGGCGGTTGCGGTCTATCTCGGCATCTCCGATGATGATGCCATGAGAGTTGCCGTCGGTGGAGCGCATCAGGTGGTGCGGTGCGCCGAGGTTGGGCCAGGTGATCCGGCGGAAGCCGCCGCGGCTCTCGCCGCACGAATGCCTGCCACTTTGGATGACGGCGGCGCGAGCGCTGCCTGGCGCACACGGATGATTGGTGTGCTCGCCGAAGGCCTGTTGCGTCGGCAGGCTGCGGCGGCATGAACAGCATCGATGTCACGTTTGTGGTGAATGGACAGCCGATCGCCATTGCGGTGCCGCCCAACCTGATGCTGGCGGATCTGTTGCGTGATCGGCTTGGTCTGGCCGGCTGCAGGATCGGCTGCGACCAGGCAGTGTGTGGCGCCTGTGTGGTGCTGATGGATGGTGCGCCTGTCGCCGCCTGCACGCGACTGGCCGCCACCGCCGATGGCACGGATATCGTCACCATCGAGGGTATTTCAGACGGGGCCTCACTGCATCCGGTGCAGCTCGCCTTTTTGCGCAGCGGCGGATTGCAATGCGGCTTCTGCTCGGCGGGGATGATCCTCTCCACCATCGCGCTGCTGGCGCGCCACCCGGCGCCCGATGAGGATACCATCCGCGATTGGATGGGCGGGCATCTCTGCCGCTGCACCGGCTATCGCCAGATCATCGACGCTGTGGGCCTTGCAGCCGAGCTGCTGCGTCAATGAGCGACGCCGATCTCCAGCATGCGCCCGGTTTTGAGGCGATGCGCGACAAGCTGAGCGGACGCGGGACCTACATGTCCGACATCGCGCTGCCAGGCATGCTGCATGGCAAGCTGTTGCGCAGTCCGCATGCCCATGCCCGGATACTTTCCGTCGATTGTTCCGCGGCTCTTTCCATGCAGGGTGTGCGCTGCGTGGTCACCGGCGCTGATCTCGTCGATCTCGCTGATCCGATCTACGGTGTTTTCCTGCGTGACCAGCCGGTGATCGCCATCGACAAGGTGCGTTTTGTCGGCGATCCGGTGGCCGCCATTGTCGCGGTGGATGAGGCGACCGCGTTTCGTGCGCTGCAGGCCGTGGTTGTGCAGTATGAGGTGCTGGCTGGCGTTGAGAGCATCGATGCCGCGCTGGCGCCAGGCGCGCCGTTGCTGTTCGACGAGCCCACCGGCGGAGTGAACATGCCGGTGGGTCCGCTCTGCGCGAGCATCGTCGATCCCGCGCCAAATGTTCTGCATGAGTTCCGCTTTGCCTATGGCGACATCGATGCCGCCTTCAGCACCTGCCACAATGTTTTCACTGACAGCTTCGCGCTTTCCCGCATCACTCATATGCATCTTGAGCCGCATGTGAATGTCGCCCGTTGGGTGGGGGGGCGGTTGGAGATGTGGTCGAACAATCAGGACCCGTTTCTGATTCGGTCGGATATGGCGCGCATCTTCGGCATGCGCCAGCACGACATTCGCGTCCATACGCCGCTCGTGGGCGGCGGCTTTGGTGGCAAATCCTATTGCAAGATGGAGCCGCTGGTCGCGCTGATGGCGCGCAAGGCCGGTCGGCCGGTGCGGCTGGCGCTCAGCCTGGACGAAAGCCTGCATACACTGACCAAACATCCCGCGCGCATCAGCCTGACCACCGGGGTGGACGGGCAGGGGCGGCTGGTCGCGCGGCGTGCGGAGATTCTGCTGGATGGTGGGGCCTATGCCGACGCCTCGATTCTCGTTGGCGTGAAAACGGGATTCCGCATCGGTGGTGCCTATCGTTGGCAGGCCTTGCAGGCGCGCGCGAGGGTGGTGCGTACCAGCACCATTCCCGCGGGGTCGTTCCGCGGCTTTGGCGGCACGCAATCCTCCTGGGCGTCGGAGCGGCAGATCGATCTGATCGCGCGCTGGTTGGGGGATGATCCCATCACGTTCCGAAGACGCAACATGCTCCGCCCCGGCGAGCCCTTCGCGCCGGGTGACAGCGGGATGGATTGCGATCTGGCCGCCGGGCTGGATGAGGTCGTCACGCGACTTGGTCGGTCGGTGCCTGGGCGTGGCCACGGTGTTGCGGTGGGGCTGAAAGATGCCGGTGGCACCGGCAACCACGCGCAGGCGCTGGTGCGGATCAATCAGTCCGGCGAGGTGATGGTGCAGGCCGCGGTGGTGGATATCGGCCAGGGAGCGTCGGCGGCGATGTGTCGCATCGCCACCGAAACGCTTGGCCTGCCTTTTGCCAGCGCGCGCTATGCCGAGATCGACACCGAGCATAGCCCGCTCGACAATGGCACCCATGTCAGCTGCGGCACCATGGTCACCGGCCTGGCCGTGCAGGCCGCAGCGAACGCGGCCAAGGCGGAATTGATGGGTTTTCTCGCCGCGCGACTGGGCTGCGATCCCGCCGACCTCGTGCTGGATGGATGGAATGTTCGCCGTGGTGGTCAATCTGTGCCGATTGAACCCATCGTGCGCCGGCATTACGGCGGCGTGGGTTGGGAGTTTGTCGGGCGCGGGGTCTTCAAGGAGCCTTATGACGTGGCGGCGCCGTTGGGGGCGCGCAACATGTCATGGATGCCCTGCTGGTCCGGCGCGGAGGTGAGTGTGGATCGGCAGACCGGAATTGTGACCATCCATCGGCTGGTGGTGGGGGCCGATGCCGGGCGCGCGCTGGATATGGTGGCCTGCCAAGGACAGCTCGAGGGCGCGGCGATCCAGGCGCTGGGTCAGGCGATGTTTGAGGAGCTGCGCTTCGAGGCGGGGGCGCCGGCCAATGCCACGCCGCTGGCCTATCGTATTCCGCGCGCCGGCGATTTGCCGCGGCGTTTCGAAAGCTTCATCACCGAGCACGGCATGGGGCCGGGCCCTGATGGCATCAAGGGAATTGGCGAGGCCGGCATGCTGGGGATTGCGGCCGCGATCGCCAACGCCATTGCCGACGCGACCGGCGCGGAGCTGTTGGCCACCCCTTTCACGCCCGAGCGCGTGCTCGCGGCGATTGATCGCCGCGAGGCTGATCAGGCTTCGCCGGAAGGCTCGAAATAGGCGAGGTGGCGGCGGGTTGTGTCGTCCACATGGCGGCGCAGAATCTCCACCGCGTGATCGATCTGGTTGGCGATCACCGCGTTCACCAGTTCCTCATGGTCGCCATTGGTGCCAGCCGTGGCACCGAGATTTGGTGAGGCCAGGCGGCGATAGCGGTCGCACAAATCATACCAGCGCGCCATCATGGCGATGATCTGGGGCTGGTTGCAGCCGGCGATCAGGGCGAGATGGAAGGCGCGATGCTGGTTCTCCCAATCGCGATCGATCGGCCGCTCATCGCCGATCTTCGAGCGCACCTTGGCGAAGCGCTCATAGCTGTCGATCACGCCCTGGCGCCAGGCGGCGTCGCCGGTCTGCATCGCCAGCTTCAGCGCCCTCGGCTCGATCTCGCCGCGCAGCAGAGCGAGACTGCACAGATCATCTCGGGTGGCTGGCGCGACGCGGAAGCCGTGCTGGGGCTCGGCCTCGACAAGGCCTTCGCCTGCCAGCGTGCACAACGCCTCACGCAGCGGGGTGGCGCCGGCGGCGTAGCGGTCACGCAGGTCGCGGATGCGCAGATGGCTGCCGGGGCTGAGGGTCAGCGAGATGATATCGTTGCGCAACGCGTGATGCAGGACGCTGGTCACCGTTGCCGCGTTGAAGTCAGGATCATGAAAGGTGGGGGCGGAGACCGCCTCGACCATCTGTTCGACGTGCGCACGACTCCGCTTCGGCATGGCCGGTCTGGCTACCCCCTTTGTGCGGCCGCCTGAATCGGCGACCGGATCGCCTGGTCATGTATTGACCACCCATTCAGTTAGTAGCTGAAACACGGCCTGCTATGCAATCTGCTCAATGGATAAAAACGTCAGAAAGTCAGCTTTTTTCGGCAGTTTTTCGGCGTGGTGATGTCACCCGAACGGGGGCCTCACGATGCGGTGAGCCCTATTTCGGCAGGAACCGATCGGTGTAGAGCGGGGCGAGCTCGGGCCGCGTCTCGGTCATTCCGGCTTCGACCACCGCGCGGGAGACCAGCTCGAGCTGGGCGGGGCTGATGGCGCCGGTGCGGGTGAACATCTCGATACCGTCATCATATTGTCGGCTCACGACGGCTGCCTCGAGGCCGGTGATCTTGCGCGCGCTCTCCACTGTTTCGGCCTTGTGGCTGCGCATCCAGGCGACCGTCTCGAACCAGGCGGCGATGAAGCGACGCAGCGTGTCGGGGTTTGCCGCGGCGATGGCGTTCGAGGCGTACATCACGTTGGTCAGGAAGCCCGGCGCGTAGGCCGATGAGGGAAACAGCAGCCGTGCCTGATGCGCATCCTCCAGCTGATACCCCAAGGCGGTGTCTGACACGATCGCATCGACCTGGCCGGTGACCAGGGCCGCACCCTGCGCAGCGATCACCCCGCCGAGTGTGACCAGCTGGATGTCGTCAGGCTGCCAGCCCTGGGTGCGGGCAAGCTCCAGCGCCAGCCAGCCGGTGAGCGCGTTGGGCGAGGACACACCGATTTTGCGGCCCTTGAGGTCAGACGCGGTCTTGTAGTCTGGCTTTGCGACGATCACGCCGAGGCCCATCGGCGGGCCGACAAAGCCGGCGATCGCGATCTCTGGCGCGCCTTTCGCGAGATAGACGAAATCGGTGCTGCCGCTGAGCGCGATATCGGCGGCCCCGGCGACCATCGATTGTTGCAGTTTCGCGGCACCGGCGAACACCAGCTTCTCGACCTCGATGCCGTGGGCGGCGAACTGGCCGTGATCGATGCCGGTCTGTAACGGCGCGAAGGTCCAGGTGTTCGAGGCAATGCCGATCCGCAGGGTTTCGGCCGCGGCCATGTTGGCCACGCAGGCGCATACCAGCGCGATGATCAGACGCATCTCATCCCCCAGCTTGTTTTGCGCCAGGGTGGGCGATGCGGCACGGTCGCGTCAATCCAACTGGTTCAGACCAGCAGCGCCACCGCCAGCCCCGCGAACGCCAGCCCCAGCAGCGCGACCGCCGCGCCCACGCTGGCATGCACGCCGGCAAAGACCAGCGCGTAGATGGCCTTGAGCAGGTTGTTCGATGCGATGGCGATCAGGATCGCCGTGCTGGCGGTGCTGGCACTCAGCGCGCCGGAGCCGCCCTGCGCGAGGCTGAGGACGAACGGGTCGATGTCGGTGAAGCCCACGATGGCCGCGAGCCATTGCACGCCGGCGCTGCCATAGCGCCCACCGACCCAGGAGGAGACCAGCGACACCGCAACATACAGTGCGGCGAACACCATCGCGGCATTGAACTCCAGCGGGTTGCGTGGCGGCGGGGGGGTATCCTGCTGTATCGCCGCGCCGCTGCCGTCGCCGCCACGGTGCAGCAGCAAGGCCAGCGCCAGCGCGGCGAGGCACAGCCCGAGCAGGATCGGCCCGATCTTCAGCGCGAGAGCAGGGTTGAACACGCCGATCACCGCCAGCAGGCGGGGATACATGATGGCGGTGGCCAGCACGATGGAGGTGCGCGCCAGCCGCGCCTGTGCGGGCGTTCCCACCGCCCCGCGCGCCAAAGCCACGGTGGTGGCGGTCGATGAATACAGCCCGCCGAGGACCGCGATCCAAAGCCCACCGCCGGTCTTCACCACGTAACGCTGCAGCAGATAGCTCGCATAGGACAGGCTGCAGATGGCCACCACCGCGAGCCATATCTGCCGTGGGGTGATGGTGGTGAAGGCCACCACCGGATGATCCGGAAGCAGCGGCATGACGATGCCGGTCAGCACCAGGAACTTTCCGGCGGTGATGATTTCCGCGCTTGGCAGTTTCCAGGCGAAGCGGTGCAGTTGCTGGCGTTCGATCAGCAGGGCCATTGTGCTCACCACGACCGCGACCGGAAGCCAGGGCGGGGCGATCAGGCAGGTCGGGCCAATCGTGTAGGCCAGCAGGTTGCAGAAGGGCAAAGCGAGGGTGACGTTGGGGCGCCCCTCGGCATCCTTTTCACCAAGATGGCGCTGGTAATAGACGATCAGGCAGGCGCCGAGCACCAGCAGGCCGGCGCAGAAGGCCAATGCGTGGGCGGGCTCGACCAGGAACAGCAGTGCGCCGAGGCCGGCCAGAAGCGGAAAGGTGCGGATGCCGCCCGGCCGCCATGGCCCGCCTTGGGCGTTCATCTCCTCGAAGCCCAGTCCGAAGAACAGCGCGAGGCCCAGCAGCAGCGCGATGCGTTCCGGCGAGGGATCGGGTTGGATCACTGGCTCGACCAGATGATCCGATGAATCCAGGTCACGTCAGGCAGCGTGAAGGTATAGTTGGGGTGCTCGGGATTGAGGCTTTTCAGCTCGATGCGGCGGGCCGAGCGGCGGGTGAGTTCCTTGGCCATCACCTGGCCGTCACTGGTGCGCACCACCACGCGGTCGCCGCGGCGGATGGGCGCGACCGGCGAGACGATCACCATGTCGCCGTCGCGATAGACCGGCTCCATGGAATCGCCGGAGATTTCCAGCGCATAGGCGTGCGGGTCGGCGATCTCGGGCAGGCTCACCTCGTCCCAGCTGCCGCCGACGGGGTAGCCGCCATCGTCGAAATAGCCGTCGCCGCCGGCCTGGGCCAGGCCGATCAGCGGGATGCGGCGGGTTTGCGCAAGGCGTGAGGAGGCCAGAGCGCGGTCGCCTGAGACCAGGGCGGAGAATTGCTCCAGGGTGGCTCCGGTGGCGTCGAGCACCTTGGCCTGGCTTTCGGTGGCGGGCCTGCGGGCGCGTCCGTCGGGCTTGCGGCGCTTGGTGGGGTTGACGGTGGGGGCGTCGAGCCCGGAGCGACGGGCGAGGCCGGATGCGGATAGGCCGTTCTCGGCGGCGAGCGTGTCGATCGCGCGCCAGATATCGTCATGTTTCATGGGACAGGTGCGCCTTCGCGTGTGGGGGTGGGATGATGATAGGACTTGCGGCAGAATCCAATAGGAAAAAATAACCGAAGTCCATGAATTCACGGTTGCAGAGATCGCTGTGGCTGCTACTGTTCGCACATGTTGTTCTGTTTTTGTTCTTGACAGAGGAGTCGATGCGATGGGACGTGCGGTGCGGAAGGTGATTTGCATGGGGCTGGGGGATGCGGCGGAGCGCGCGGTGGGGCAGCCTTTCCGCAGCGCTGCTGAGGCCTGGTTCTGGACGATGGCGGCCCTGTCCGCGCGCCATTCCGGGGCGCGGCGCGGCGGTGGCGGCGCGGTTCCGCGTCCGTGCGTGCCGGATGATATTTTGAAATCGCTTGATAATCTGTATCGCAGCGGCCGCATCGATCTCGCCCATGCCCGCATCCTGAAGGTCTGGGGTGAGCGTGGGTTCGTGCCGGATGCCAGCCGTCCGGCCGAGCGCGCCGAGGCCGCACTCTGGAGGCAGGCGCTGGCGCGGCTGGAATGGCCGCTCCGGGTCAAGGGAATCATCGAATAGAGAAAAAATGCATATTAAAAGAAAAAAATCCTTGACTATTTTTCAACCCATCTGCTAGATCATGCCCGTCGGCGGGCGAGCCATGCCTGCCGGGCGTCTTCCTCCCCAATCACCTTGCCGCCGCTCTTCACCCGAAGGGCGGCGGTTTTTTTGTTCGGAAAGGCTCCTGCCATGGCATTCAACCTGCGCAATCTTTCGGTGCTCGCCTACGCCAACGGCTTCACGCTGTGGCACTACAAGGCCGAGACGAAATCCGACCCCGCGATCCCCGGTTTCCTCGATGAGGCCGCCGACATGCTCACCGCCGGTGACCTGATGATGGTCTCCGCGCGCGATGGTGCGACGATGCTGTGCGTGCTGCCCTCGATCGAGGGGGCGGTGTTCACTGCGCCAATGGGCTGAAGCACCCGTTGATCTTCATCAACCGCGCCAACGTGATATGTCATGAAGCAATCTGACATCTCATCAGTGCAGCACAGCGGAGCGGGAGCGGACATGGGACGCAACGTGCAGACAATCATCATCGCCGGTGCCGGCCTCGGCGGACTGGCCGCGGCCGCGAGCCTGATCACCGCCGGCTACGATGTGGCGGTCTATGAGCAGGCTCCGGTGCTCGGTGAGGTCGGCGCGGGCATCCAGATGAGTGCGAACGCGATGCATGTGCTCAGCGCGCTTGGCCTGTCCGAGGCGATCGCGGCGATCACGGTGCGGCCGGCGGCGTACGTGTTCCGGCTGCATGACACCGGCGAGGAGATCAGCCGGTTCTCACTCGCCGAGAAGCATGAGCGCCTGCACGGCAACAGCTACAACCAGCTGCACCGCGCCGATCTGCATCAGATCCTGGTGGATTGCGTGCGGCGGCTGAAACCGGACGCCATCACCGTCAACAAAAAGGCCGCCGGTTATGAGGAGGATGCGACCGGCGTGACGCTGCGCTTCACCGACGGCACCTCAGCGCGCGCGGACATGCTGATCGGCGCGGATGGGGTGAAATCGGCGATCCGCAATCAGCTCGTGGGTCCGGATCAGCCGAGCTATACGGGCGATGCGGCCTGGCGTCTGACAGTGCCAACCCCGAATCTGCCGGCCGGCTTCATGGATCCGGTGATGTCGGTCTGGATGGGGCCGGGGGCGCATGTGGTGATGTATTATCTGCGCGCCGGCGGGCTGCTGAACTTTGTCGGGCTGGTCGAGACCGATGAGGTGGCCGAGGAATCCTGGACGGCGAAGTTCCCCTGGGAAAAGCTGAAAGCCGATTTCGCCGGCTGGCATCCCGACATTCAGACGGTGATTGATACGGCCGAGCGCGACCAGTGCTTCCGCTGGTCGCTGTTCCGACGGCCGGTGGCGCCCAACTGGTGCACGTCGCGCGTCACCATGCTGGGCGATGCCGCACATGCCACGCTGCCTTATCTGGCCCAGGGGGCGGCGATGGCGATCGAGGATGGCGCGGTGCTCACCCGCGCGCTGAGCCTGCGCGCCGACCCCGCCGAGGCGCTGCAGCTCTATCAGCGCAACCGCATTGATCGGTGCCGGCGTATTGTTGATGGCTCCACCGCCAATCGCGGCCTGTTTCATTGCTCGGACCAGACCGAGATCCGCGCGGCCTTCGCCAATCGGGATGAGGGCGCCAACCGGGATGGCTGGCTATATTCCTATAACCCGCTGACGGTGGAGCTGGTCTGACCGCGACCGCGGTCAGGGAGCGGTTGAGGTCCTGAGGACCTCGCTGCCGTGCCTGGCGCGGCCGGCTTCGGTGACGTCGACCCTGTCTGCGCACCGGCGTGCGAGCCCCAGCTCGACCAGCCGGCCCAGGCAGCGGCCGTCTTTCAGCCCATCCGGACGGCCGATCTCACCGGCCAGGACAAGGCGGTGCAGCGCGGAGCGACAGCAGCTTTCGAGATAGGGCTCGTCATACATGGTTGGCGTGCGGCCGGGGGGCCTTCCGTTGTGGCGTGCGGTGCGGCATGAGCGGACCATGCTGCATCTTGTTTCCGGACTCGGCCAGACCCTTGGCATGCCCCTGTTGCGCACGCTCGATCCGGAGCGCGCGCATGGCCTGGCGATCAAGGCGCTGTGCGCCGGTCTCGCCGGCAGCGACCCCAGCCCGGACGATCCGCGCCTGGCGGTGCACGCGCTCGGCATGTCCTTCGCGAACCCGATCGGACTGGCGGCGGGGTTTGACAAGCATGCCCAGGCCGTCGCGCCGCTGATGCGCGCGGGGTTCGGGCTGGTTGAGGCCGGCACGGTCACGCTGCGGCCGCAGCCGGGTAATCCGCGCCCGCGTCTGTTCCGCCTGACCGAGGACCGCGCGGTGATCAACCGCTTCGGCTTCAACAGCGAGGGGATCGACCCGTTCGTCGCCCGGCTTGACCGGCTGCAGCGCGGCCAGATCAGGTTCGGCGCGAATATCGGCATCAACAAGGACTCCACCACCCCGGAGGCCGATTATGCGGCCCTTGTGGCTGACTTGGTGGGGCGTGCCGATTACATCACCATCAATATTTCATCGCCGAACACGCCAGGCCTGGTGCGGTTGCAGGCGCGCGACAGCCTCACCGGCATTCTCGCCCGGGTGCGGGCAGAGGTGCCGAACGCGGCACCTTTGTTGGTCAAGGTGTCGCCGGACCTGCCCGATGAGGGGCTGGAGGCGGTGGTCGAGGCCGCGATCGCGTATCAGATTGGCGGCCTGATCGTGTGCAACACCACCACCGCCCGCCCGGCGACGCTGCGCTCGCCGCATGCGCCGGAGGCTGGCGGTCTGTCCGGCCGCCCCCTGTTCGAGCGCAGCACCGCGATGCTCAAGCGCGCCGCCCAACTCTCCCAGGGCCGCCTGCTTTTGGTCGGCTCGGGCGGTATCGCCACCGGTGACGATGTGCTGGCCAAGCTGCGGGCCGGGGCGAGCCTGGTGCAGCTATATTCCGAGTTGGCTTTTGTCGGGATTCGCCTGATCCCCCGCATGAAGCGCGAGCTGTGTGCCGCGCTGGAGCGCCAGGGGTTTCCCAATGTGTCAGCCGCCATTGGTGCGGATCTGTAGGACCCTATGCAGCATCTTCCAGGTTTCGCCGCGATTGCGGACCAATATGATGGCTTCATCCTCGATATATGGGGGGTGATTCATGACGGCGTGACGCCGTACCCCGGTGCGATCGATGCGCTGCAGCGTCTGCGCGCCGCCGGCAAGCGGGTGGTGCTGCTCTCCAACGCGCCGCGCCGGGCGGCGGCGACCGATCTGCAGATGCGCGGCATCGGCATCCCCGACGGGCTGCATCAGGGCATCATGACGTCCGGCGAGGCGACCTGGCGGCTGCTGTCCGAACGAAGCCATCCGGCGGTGGCGGGGTTGGGCAAGGCGGTCTGGCATCTTGGCCCGTCGCGCGACCGCGGCCTGCTCGAGGGGCTCGATCTCATCGAGGTCGCGCGGCCGGCCGAGGCCAGCTTCATGCTGAACACCGGGCCGGACGATCACCGCGATCCCACCGACATTGCGCCCTTCGAGGCCGATCTGCGCGAGGCGCGCGCGGCCGGCGTGGCGATGGTCTGCGCCAATCCTGATCTGGAGGTGATCCGCGGTGGCCAGCGCATCATCTGTGCGGGGGCGCTGGCGCAGCGGTATCGCGAGCTTGGCGGGCATGTGGTGGATGTCGGCAAGCCTGATCCGCTGATCTATGAGCCGGTGCTGGCCATGCTGGACCTGCCGATCGGGCGCATCCTGGTGGTGGGTGATTCGTTGCGCACCGACATGGCCGGTGCCGCGGCGATCGGGGCGGACGCGGCCTGGGTGCTCGGCGGCATTCACGCCGATGGTGGCACGCCGGAGGCGCAGGCGGCCGAGTATGGGCTAGGCCCCGCTTTCCGGCTCGACAGCTTCAGCTGGTGACAACGGACCTAAAGCTGCCCTGACGCCAAACTCGCCCGGCAGCGAGCCGCGCGGGAACAGCCTGGTGACATGTCCCATCTTGCGGCCGGGGCGGGCCTCCGTTTTGCCGTAGAGATGCGGGATCAGCCCCTCGGTGGCCAGGATCGCCGGCCACAGCGCGGTCTCCTCCGGTCCGACCAGGTTCTTCATCACCGCGTCGGAATGCCGGCCGGCGGCCGGCAAAGGCAGCCCGGCGACAGCGCGGATATGCAGTTCGAACTGGCTGGCCGGGCAGGCATCGATGGTCCAGTGGCCGGAATTGTGCGGCCGCGGCGCGATCTCGTTCACCACGACGCTGCCGTCACGCGTGACGAACATCTCCACCGCCAGCAGGCCCACCAGATCGAGGGCGGCCGCTACCCGCAAGGCCAGCGCGCGGGCGGCCTCGGCGGTCTCGGGCGGGATGCGGGCTGGGGCCAATGTGATGTCGAGGATGTGGTGCCGGTGACGGTTTTCCACCGCGTCGAAGGCGCTGGCGGAGCCGTCCGCACCGCGCGCGACGACCACGCTGATCTCGCAGGCGAAATCGACGAAGCCTTCCAATATCAACGGCTTGGGCGCCAGTTCGGCGAGGGCGGCGTGCGCCTGCTCGGCTGTTCGCACCAGCGCTTGACCCTTGCCGTCATAGCCCAGGCGGGTGGTCTTGAGGATCCCGGGCAGACGGATGCGCGCGATGGCGGCATCCAGGCTTGCGGCGTCGGTCACCTCGGCCCAGGGGGCGGTGGCGGCGCCGGCCGCGTTGAGGAAGCTTTTTTCCGCCACCCGGTCCTGGCTGATCCGCAGCACAGCGGGGCCGGGTCGGACCGGACGCAGGGAGGCGAGCAAATCCAGCCCCGCGGCGGAGACATTCTCGAATTCGAAGGTGATCACGTCGGCACCGGCGGCGAAGGCGCGCAGCGTGTCGGGATTGTCGTAATCGCCAACGATGGTGGTGAGCGCGACGTGGCTCGCCGGGCTGTTGGCCTCATCGGTGAGGATCAGAACCCGGTAACCGAGCCTGGCCGCGGCCATCGCCGACATCCGGCCGAGTTGGCCGCCGCCCACGATGCCGATGGTGGAGCCAGGCGGCAGCGCGCCGCTCACGGATCTTCCGCGCTGTCTGGCACCGAGGCGGTTTGCGTGGCGCGCCAGGCTTCCAACCGTGCGGCGAGGGCGGCATCGTTCGCGGCGAGGATCGCGGCGGCGAGAAGCCCGGCATTCACCGCGCCGGCGCGGCCGATGGCCAGTGTGCCGACCGGGATGCCTGCGGGCATTTGCACGATCGACAGCAGGCTATCCATGCCCGACAGC
>CAIVDX010000576.1 GCA_903904805.1 uncultured Rhodospirillales bacterium | reverse complement strand
GCATCGAGCTTCGCCGCGCTGTCAGGCGCCGCACGGAATTTCGGCCGACGATGCACCACGAACACCTGCGCCGCGATGTTCTTCAGCGCCAGCGCCCAATCCACCGCCGAATCGCCGCCACCGGCGATCACCACCCGCTTGCCGCGGAAATCCTCGCGCCGGCGCACGTAATACTGCACCCCGCCGGTCGCCTCATAGTCGGCCAGCCCGGCGAGCGGCGGACGGTTCGGCCCGAACGCGCCGGCCCCGGCGGCGATGACCACCGCCTTGCAGCTGATCGTCTCGCCGCGATCTGTGCCGAGCGTGAAGTTTCCTGATTCGCCAGACAACGTCTCCACCCGACGGCCCAACAGGCGCGGCGCGGCGAACGGTGCGATCTGCTCCTCAAGTTTGGTGACCAGATCACCCGCCTCGATCGCCGGATGGGCGGGGATGTCGTAGATCGGCTTCTCCGGATACAGGGCGGTGCATTGCCCACCCACCGCGTCCAGCGCGTCGATCAGCACCGCGTGCAGCTTCAGCATCCCGCACTCGAACACCGCGAACAGGCCCGCCGGGCCGGCGCCGATGATGGCCACATCCGTGGAGAGTTTGTCTGTCATGCCCCGCTTCTAGAGCGGTTTGCCCGCCGATCAAATCCACCCTCATCCTGTTGCAAGCACCCTGTTGGAAGCGGGAGCCAACGCAGGCAGGATGCGCGCCCATGAGCGCAGCCCTCGCCACCGCGATCACGCTGCCCGACGAGGCGGCCACGATGGCCCTCGCCGGGGCGGTGGCCGCGCGTCTGCGCCCGGGCGACGCGATCCTGCTCGACGGCCCGCTGGGCGCCGGCAAGTCCGCCCTCGCCCGCGCGATCCTGCGCGCGCTGACCGCCGACCCCGCGCTGGATGTCCCCAGCCCGAGCTACACACTCGCCCAGACCTACGACACGCCAATCGGCCCGGTGACACATTTCGATCTCTGGCGTCTGGACGGGCCTGACGCGCTGGACGAACTCGGCTGGGACGAGGCCCGGGAGGGCATCGTCATCGTCGAGTGGCCCGATCGCCTAGCCGATCTCACGCCGCAGGACGCCCTGCGCATCGCCATCACCATCACCGGAGCCACCGCCCGGCGCGCCGACATCACCGGCTGGACCGACAGACCAGGAATCTCCCCATGACCACGCCGCCGCCGCCCGACCCGGTGAAGCCCACCGCCGCCATGCTGCTCGCCGCCGGCCTCGGCCGCCGCATGCGCCCGCTGACCGACCGCACCGCCAAGCCGCTGCTGCCTCTGGCCGGCCGCCCGTTGATCGACCACGCGCTCGACCGCCTCGCCGAGGCCGGCATCACCCGCGTGGTGGTGAACGCCCACTGGCACGCCGACCTGGTCGGCGCGCATCTGCGCGCCCGCAAAAAGCCGCCAGCCACGGTCATCCGCCACGAGACCGACCTGCTCGACACCGGCGGCGCGGTGGCCGCCGCCCTGCAGGAGGGCATGCTCGGCGAGGGCCCGTTCTTCGTGGTGAATGGCGACAGCTTCTGGCTCGACGGCCCCGCCCAGGCGCTCGGCCGCCTGGTGGCCGCCTTCGACCCGGAGAAGATGGACGCCCTGCTGCTGGTGCACCGCACCGCCCAGGTCAGCGGCGATTTCATGCCCGGCGACTTCATGATCGACAAATGGGGCAAGCTGCGCCGACGCGGCGAACGCGAGATCGCGCCCTACGTGTTCGCCGGGGTGCAGCTGCTCTCGCCCAGCCTGGTCGCCGCCAACGACGCCTCGGTGCGCGGCCGCTGGTCGATGAACTCAGCCTGGGACCGCGCCATCGAGGCCGGCCGCATCGCGGCGGTGGTGCATGACGGGCTCTGGTTCCACCTCTCCACGCCAGCCGATCTGGTCGAGGCCGAAACCTCGCTGCGCGACCGCGCCTTGGGCGAGACCAAGTAGCCCATGCCACTCGCCGCCATCCCGCCGCATCTGCCCTTCCTGGACACGCTGGCGGAACGATGGCTGGCCGATACCACCCTCGATCCCTCCGACGGGATCCTCCTGCTCCCCGGCCGCCGCGCCGCCCGCTCGCTGGCCGACGCCTTCCTGCGCGTCTCCGGCGGTCGGCCGATGCTGCTGCCCCGCATCGCCGGCATCGCCGCGCTCGACGAAGCCCCGCTGCTGCTCGACGGCATGCTGGATCTGCCCCCGGCCATGCCCGAACCCCGCCGCCTCGCCCTGCTCACCCGCCTGATCCTGGCGCTGGATGGCCAGTTCGGCGCCCCACGCACCGTCGATCGCGCCTGGCCGCTGGCGCGCGAACTCGCCCGCCTGATGGACGAGGCCGAGCAGGCCGGCATTTCGCTGGCCGACACGCTGCCGCATGCCGCCGACCCAGCGTTTTCCGTGCATTGGCAAAAGACCCTGCAATTCCTGCAGATCGTCACCGCCACCTGGCCGGAGGTGCTTGACGCCGAAGGGATGATGAACCCGGCGGCGCGTCTGGTGGCGCTGCTGGAGGGCCAGGCCACCCGCTGGACCGAGCACCCGCCGGGCGGGCGCGTCTGGGCGGCCGGATTCGCCGGCGGCATCCCCGCCTTGTTCGGCCTGCTGCGCGTCGTCGCCGCACTGCCCAACGGCCTGGTGGTGGTGCCCGGCCTCGACGCCGTGATGGACGAGGCATCCTGGCAAAAACTCGCCCCCTCCCACCCGCAGGACGGCCTGCGCCGCATGCTCACCGGCGCCGGCCTCGCCCGCGGCGAGGCAGGCCACTGGAACAAGGAACCCAATCGCTTCGCCCGCGCCGAGCTGCTGCGCCAGGCGCTGCTGCCAGCCGATCAGCTCGGCAGCTGGCGGGCCAGCCCCGTCACGCCCGCCGCCGTCGAGGGCCTCACCCGCCTCACCGCCGCCGACGAGCAGGAGGAGGCGCTCGCCATCGCGCTGGTCCTGCGCGCCGCCATCGAAACCCCGGGCGCCCAGGCCGCCCTCGTCACTCCGGACCGCGCGCTCGCCCTGCGCGTGGCCACCTGTCTGCGCCGCTTCGGCATCATCGCCGACGACAGCGCCGGCACCCCACTTGCCGCCAGCCCGCCCGCCGCCTTCCTCCGCCTGGTCGCCGAAGCCTGGCAGGACGGGCTCGCCCCGGTTCCCCTGCTCGCCCTGCTGAAACACCCCTTCGCCGCCCTCGGCCTTGCGCCCGCCGAGTGCCGCGACCGCGCCCGGCGGCTCGACCGCGACCATCTGCGCGGCCCTCGCCCCGGCCCCGGCATCGCCGCCCTGGAGCAGGGCCTGCGCCGCCCCACCCGCGAGGATGAGGAGCAAGCGCCGGAGCCGCCGGCCGATATGCGCGACCTCGTCCACCGCCTCGGCGCCGCTTTGGCCCCGCTCGACGCGCTGCCCACCCAGCCGGACCCGCTCGCCCTGCTCACCGCGTTGATCCAATCCGCCGAGGCGATCGCCACCACCGACGCCGCCGAGGGTGCGGCCCGGCTCTGGTCCGGCGCCGACGGCGAGGCCTTGTCCGGCCATCTCGCCGGCCTGCTCGCCGCGATGCCGGCCCTCGGCGCCGCGCGTGCCGACGCCCCGCCCGAACAGCCCGCCGCCCTGCTCGACTCGCTGCTGGAAGGTGCCGTCGTCCGCGACGCCCGCCGCGAGGGTGGCGCCGCGCATTCGCGCATCGTCATCTGGGGCCTGCTTGAGGCACGGCTGCAATCGGCCGACCTGGTGGTGCTCGGCGGCCTGGTCGAAGGCGTCTGGCCCCCCGCCACCGACCCCGGCCCATGGCTGTCCCGCCCGATGCGCGCCGCCATCGGCCTGCCCCCGCCGGAGGAGCTGGTCGGCGTCGCCGCGCTGGATTTCCTGCTCGGGGCCTGCGCCGCACCCGCGGTGATCCTCTCCTGCCCCACCCGCCGCGAACGCGCGCCCGCGGTGCCGGCCCGCTGGCTCGCCCGGCTGGAGGCGCGGCTGGCCGGCGCACAGCTGACCCTCCCGCAGCATCCCGCCGCCGCCTGGGCCCGCCTGCTCGACCAGCCGATCAAGGTGGAGCCGGCCCGCCCGCCCGAACCGCAACCGCCGGTCGCCTGGCGCCCGCGCAGCCTATCGGTCACCGAGATCGAGACCTGGCAGCGCGACCCCTACGCGATCTATGCCCGCCACATCCTCCATCTGCGCAAGCTCGACGATCTCGACGCCCAGGCCGACGCGGCCGATTACGGTTCGCTGGTGCATGAGGGCCTTGGCCGCTTCCTGCGCGCCCACGGCGCCGAGTTGCCGGGCGACGCCGCGCACCGGCTCGAACACTTTCTGCAGGTCGCGATGTCCACCGCCTCGCTCCGCCCGGTGCTGATCGCCTGGTGGCGCCCGCGCCTCAAGCGCATCGCCGCGTGGGTCGCCGCACAGGACACCGCCTGGCGCGGCACGTTCCAACCCACCACAATCCTCGCCGAATGCAGCGGCGAAACACTGTTCGACGGTCCCGCCGGCCCGTTCACCCTGCGCGGCCGCGCCGACCGCATCGATCTCAACGCAGCCGGCGAGATCGCTGTGTTCGACTACAAGACTGGCACACCGCCCAGTCTCGCTGACGCGCGCAACGGCCGCTCGCCACAGCTCTCGCTGGAGGCATTGATGGCCCGAAACGGCGCCTTCGGACCGTCCGGTAGCCCGCGCGAGCTGCTCTATTGGAAACTCGGCGGCGGCTTCATCGCTGGGCAGAGCGTGAAGATCACAAACGGCAAGACCACCGCGCCGGCGCTGGTCGACGCAATTGAGGCGCGGCTGCGATTCCTGATCGAACGCTATGACGACGAACGCCTGCCCTATCTCGCCCAGCCGATCCCCAACTTCGCCCCGCGCTTCGCCGATTACGGCCAGCTCGCCCGCCTGACCGAGTGGCAATCGGTCGCCGACGAGGGCGCCGCATCTGCCGAGATCACTGATCCGGTCAGCGGAGATGAGGAATGACGCCACTCGACGACGCCAACCGCCGCCAACGCGAGGCCGCAGATCCGTCGCGCGACGTGTTCGTCGCCGCCTCCGCTGGGTCGGGCAAAACCAAGCTGCTCACCGATCGGCTGTTGCGGTTGATGCTGAGCGGGGCGGCACCGGAGCGGATTCTCTGCCTCACCTTCACCAAGGCCGGTGCCGCCGAAATGGCCCTGCGCCTGCGCGCCAGCCTGGCCAAATGGGTGACGCTCGACGAAGCCGACCTTGACGCCGCGCTGGACGGGCTCGGCGTGGCGCCAGATGAACCCGGCACCGAGATCTCCCGCACCGACCGCGCCCGCGCCCTGTTCGGCAAAGTGCTGGATCTGCCAGGCGGCATGCGAATCGAGACCATCCACGCCTTCTGCCAGTCGCTGCTGCGCCGCTTCCCGCTGGAGGCGCTGATCTCGCCGCATTTCCGCCTGGTCACCGAGCGCGACACCAGCCAGACACTCGCCGAGGCACGCGAGCACATCCTCGCCGGCGTGCTCGACGAAGCCGCCATCGAATCCGTCGCCTGGCTTGCCTCGGTGCCGGAATTCGCTGGCCTGCTCGGCGAGTTCGTCAGCAAGCGCAGCCAGCTCGACTGGGCGCAGACCATGGATGCCGACACCCGCCGCGCGGCGATCTTCCGCGCCGCCGGCGTGCGCGAGGGCGACGAACAGACAATCATTTCAGCCCACGCGGTTTGGGACGGCGAGGATGATCTGCGCCGCCATCTCGGCACCCTCGCCCAGCAGGGCAGCACGAAGGCGCGCGAGCGCGCCGCCACTATGCTCGCCTGGCTCGACCAGCCCGCCGCAACCCGTGCCGACCCCGCGCAATGGAACAGATGGCGCCGCGAATTCGTCTATGCCAACGGCGGCGAACGCCTATGGGGCGCATTCCCGAACAAGACCCTTGCCGACCGCAACCCCGACATTCTGCTTGCCCTGGTTGAAGAACAGAGCCGCATCGTCGCCATCGACACCGAACTCGCCGGCCTGCGCATGGCCCGCGCGAGCGACGCGCTGCTCAGCCTCGCGCTGCCCATCCTCAAACAATACGCCCGACGCAAGGACCGCGCCGCCCATCTGGATTACGACGATCTCATCGCCGTCACCCTCAAGCTCCTCAAAGATCCCGGCGTGGCCTGGGTTCTCTACAAGCTCGATGGCGGCATCGACCACGTGTTGCTCGATGAGGTGCAGGACACCTCGCCCGACCAGTGGCGCATCGCGCGCGCCATCACCGATGAATTCTTCGCCGGCCTCGGCGCGCGCGACGTCACCCGCAGCTTCTTCGCCGTCGGCGACCGCAAACAATCCATCTTCTCCTTCCAGGGCGCGGACATCGCGAGTTTCGAGCGCCAGCGCGCGGAAATCGGCAAGCTGGCCACCGATGTCGGCCGCGACTGGCTCGGCAGCAGCCTCACGGTCTCCTTCCGCTCGACCCCGGCGATCCTGGACTTCGTTGATCACGTCTTCGCCGATCCGATCGCCGCCCGCGGCGTGGCGATAGGGGGCGAGGCGGTGCAGCACCAATCCAGCCGCGCGGGCCATGCCGGAACCGTCGAACTCTGGCCGCTCACCCCTGCCCCGCCGAAGCAGCCGCCCGTCGATCTGCCCGTGCGCAACCAGGCCACCAGCTCCGCCACCTCGCGCCTCGTCGAGCGTCTTGCCCTGTGGATCAAGCACCAAACCGATGGCTCGGTGATGCTCGCCTCGCAGGGCCGCCCGCTGCGGCCCGGCGATGTGATGATCCTGGTGCGTCGCCGCAACGAGCTGGCCCGCGCCCTGGTGCGCCAGCTGAAAACCCTCGGCGTGCCGGTCGCCGGCATCGATCGCATGGTGCTCACCGAGCAGCCCGCGGTGCAGGACCTGCTCGCCCTGTGCGATACATTGCTGCTGCCATCAGACGACCTGGCCTTGGCCTGCGTGCTCACCAGCCCCCTCGGCGGGCTCGACGACCCCTCCCTGATGGCCCTCGCCGCCACCCGCAAACCGCACCAAACCCTGTGGGAGGCGCTGCGCCACCGCGCCGAAGAACGGCCCGAATGGCAAGCCGCCTGGAATTTCCTCAACGCCTTGTTCGCCCGCGTCGATTTCGACACGCCGCACGCTTTGCTCGCCGCCGCCCTGGCCACCGGCCGCGCCAGGCTGCTCGCCCGCCTCGGCCCCGAGGCCGCCGAACCGATGGATGAACTGCTCTCCGCCGCGCTGGAATTCGAAGCCCTCCACCCGCCCAGCCTGCAGGGCTTCGTGCACTGGCTGCGCCAGGCCGCCGCCGACATCTCGCGCCAAACCGGCAACGAGGCCGCCAATGAGGTGCGCCTGCTGACCGTGCATGGCGCCAAGGGCCTGCAGGCGCCGCTGGTGATCCTGCCTGACACCACCGGTCTGCCCCCCGATTCCCACCGCCTCGCGTGGGCACCTCTGGAGGGCAACGATGAGGCGATGGTGCCGCTCTGGGCCCCGCGCGCCGAACTGCGCGGCCCCGCTGCCGTGCGCATCGCCGACGCCCGGGCCGATCGCGGCATGGAAGAGCATAACCGCCTGCTCTATGTCGCGCTCACCCGCGCCGAAGACCGCCTGCTCATCTGCGGCGTCCGCGCCAACAAGGACCCCGCCGAGGAAAGCTGGTATCGCATCGTCGAGCGGGCCATGGGCGACATCGGCGCCGCTGCCATCGCCTTCGCTCCCTGGGACACACCGGAGCCCGGCGCCGAACCGCCGACCGCCTGGCGCTACGAGACCGCACAGACGGCCGACCCGACCACCAAAGCCACCGGCACCTCCGCGCCGGACACATGCGAGCCCCCGCCCGCCTGGGCCGGCGCCGCCCCGCTCTGGCAGCCCAGCCCACCACCAGCCGAGCCCGCTCTGCCCGCCCGCCTCGCCCCAAGCCGGCCCGAGGGTGTCGAGCACGGCCCCATCCCCGCCACCGTCTCGCCGCTCGCCGCCACCTCGGCGAAATCCGACGCCATCCAGCGCGGCCTGATCCTGCATTCCCTGCTGCAGCATCTGCCTGCCCTGCCCGCCGAGGAACGCCGCGATTCCGCCATCCGATTCGCCGCCCGACTGGCGCCTGACGAGGCGGAGGGCATCGCCGACGAGGCGCTTGCCGTCATCACCACCCCCGACCTCGCCCCGCTTTTCGGCCCGGATGCCCGCGCCGAGGTGCCGCTCGCCGGCGTCGTCGGCCCGCACGTCATCGGCGGCCTGATCGACCGACTCGTGGTGCTGCCAGACCGCATCCTGCTCGCCGACTACAAGACCAACCGCCGCGCACCGGCCACGCCCGAGGCCACCCCGGTTCGCTACCTCCGGCAGATGGCCGCCTACCGCGCTCTTCTGGCCGCCATCCACCCCGGCCGCGACATCATCTGCATCCTGGTCTGGACGCATGGCGCGGGAGCGATGACACTGCCCCCGGAATTGCTGGACAGACACGCGCCCGGCGCGGATATGCCGGCTTGAGCCGCACGCCCATCCCCACCATCTCGACTACCAACCGCTTTCAGGAGACCACCATGGCCGAGCCGACCGAACACCACATCGCCGTGACCGACGACAGCTTCGAGCAGGACGTGCTGCAGGCCACCGGCCCGGTGCTGGTCGATTTCTGGGCGGACTGGTGCGGCCCCTGCAAAATGATCGCCCCCACCCTCGAGGAAATCGGCGCCGAATTCGCCGGCAAGCTCACCGTGGCGAAGGTGAACATCGATGAGAACCCGATGACGCCGAACAAATACGCCGTGCGCGGTATTCCCACACTGATCCTGTTCAAGGACGGCAAGCCTGCCGCACAGCAGGTTGGGGCGCTGCCGAAAAGCCAGCTGAAGAGCTGGGTGGCTTCCAACGTCTGAGGCGAAACCCAGCGCTTCTTTTTGAAAAAAAGCGGCAAAAAACTTTTGGAAGCTTAAGCGGTTTTTTGGGGCGCGCGGGGCATTCGTGCTACCGCGCGCTCAATGAGACGGCTGCTGCAACATCCTGCCACAAGTGCTGTGCTTGCCTGGTGCCTGGGTTGGTATCTGAAGCTGACACTGGCCAGCATTCGCTGGCACCTGGTTGGTGAGGAGAACCTCACCCAGGCGCGCGCCGGCGCCCCGATGGTCGTCGCCGTCTGGCACGACGAACTCACCATGCTGCCGCAGTTGGCCATCGCCGCCCGCGCCATGGGCATGCGACTCACCCCCCGCCTGCTGGTCAGCCGCCACCGCGATGGGCAAATCCTCGCCTCCATCATGCGCCGCTTCGACACCATCCCCATCCACGGCTCCAGCCGCGACAGCCGCAAGAAACGCGACCATGGCGGGGCGGCCGCCGTGCGCCAGCTGCTCAGCATCCTCGCCGCCGGCGACCATGTCGTCGTCACGCCGGACGGCCCGCGCGGCCCCGCCCACATTGCCGCCCCGGGCCTCGCCCAGCTCGCCGGCCTCTCCGGCGCGCCGATCCTGCCGATCGGCTGCGCCGTCAGCCACCGTCGCCTGCTGCCCACATGGGACCGTATGGTGCTGCCCCTGCCCTTCGGCCGTGGCGTGATCGCCATCGGCGCCCCCGTGCCGATCCCGCGCGAGACCTGGCGTGAGAACCTGCCCGCCGCCCAGGCCGCGCTCGAGGCGATCAGCCTCCACGCCGCCACGACCCTGGCCGGTGGCTGAGATGGCCACCTCGCTCCGCCTCTATGCCGCCCTCACCGCCACCGCCGCCCCGCTGCTGCGGCAGCATCTCGGCCGCCGTGTGGCCAAGGGCAAGGAGGTCGCCGCCCGCCTGCCCGAGCGCGAGGGGATCGACAACACCCCCCGCCCACCTGGCCGCCTGCTCTGGCTGCACGCCGCCAGCGTCGGCGAGACCGTCTCCATCCTGCCCGTGCTGCGCGCCCTGCCGGCAAGCCTGAGCGTGCTGCTCACCACCGGCACCGTCACATCGGCGGAGCTGCTCGACCAGCGCCTGCCCGAACTGGGCCACCGAGCAAAGATCATCCACCGCTTCATCCCGCTCGATGTGCCCGGCTGGGTCGCCCGATTCCTCGACCATTGGCGCCCTGACGCCGCTGCCCTGGTCGAGAGCGAGCTCTGGCCAAACATGATTCTCGCCGCCCACCAACGCCACATCCGCCTGATCCTGTTGAACGCGCGCATCTCCCCCCGCTCCGCCGCCAACTGGGCTCGCCTGCCGGGTGCCGCGGCTGAATTGCTGGGCAGCTTCGACCTGATCCAGGCGCAATCCGGCCAGGACGCCAAGCGCCTGCGCAGCCTCGGCGCCCGCGCGGTGGAAACCCCCGGCAATTTGAAATTCGCCGCCCCCAAACTGCCGGTGGACGAGGCAGAATGGGATCGCCTCGCCGCCAGCATCGGCCACCGCCCGGTCTGGCTCGCCGCCAGCACCCATCCCGGCGAGGAAGAGATCGCCGCGGCCGCGCACGCCATCCTCGAACAGCGCTTCCCCACCCTGCTCACCATCATCGCCCCCCGCCACCCGCATCGCGGCGCGGAGATCGCAGCGGCGCTGGCACCCACCCCGCTCACCCGCCGCGCCGAAGGCCAGGGACCAACCGGAAAAATCTGGCTGGCCGACACGCTGGGCGAACTCGGCCTGCTCTACCGACTGGCCCCTGTGGTGTTCATCGGCGGCTCGCTGGTGCCGCGCGGCGGCCAGAACCCGCTGGAGGCCGCGCGCCTGGGCTGCGTGGTCGCAGCTGGCCCCGGCATGGCCAACCAGGCTTCCGCCGTCGCTGCCCTGCGCAGCGCCGGCGCCTTCACCGAGGTGGCCGACGCCGCCAGCCTCGCCGCCTGGGTGGCCGACATGCTCG
>CAIVDX010000575.1 GCA_903904805.1 uncultured Rhodospirillales bacterium | reverse complement strand
GGCGAACAGATACTTGCCGCTGCTGTGGGTCTTGCCCTTGTCGTGATCGAAGAACACGCCGGGGCTGCGGTGCATCTGCGAGACGATGACGCGCTCGGTGCCGTTCACGATAAAGGTGCCGTTGTCGGTCATCAGCGGCATGTCGCCCATGTACACGGGCTGTTCCTTGATGTCGCGGATCGAGCGGGCGCCGGTGTCCTCGTCGACGTCCCACACGATCAGGCGGAGCACCACCTTGAGCGGGGCGGCGTAGGTCATGCCGCGCGCGATGCACTCTTCAACGTCGTATTTCGGCTCTTCCAGCTCGTAATAGACGAACTCGAGCCGGCCGCGGCCGGCGCAATCGTCGTTCGGGAAGACCGACCGAAACACTTCCTGGATGCCGTTATTGATGCGGTTGTCCGGCTTGACGTTCATCTGCAGGAACGTCTCGTAGCTCGCTCGCTGCACGTCGATCAGGTTTGGCATCGGTGCCACTTCGGGGATGCGCCCGAAGCTCTTGCGGATCCGCTTGCGCCCGGTGAAAGACCGTGTGATCGCGTTCATGCCTGCCTACTGCCCCACTCTGCTTCCCCCGCCGGAGGGCGAGGGGTCGTCTTATTCAATTCAACTCTTGCGCCACCTGAGCTGGTGGCACCTCTCACGTCCCGGCGGAAACGCCGAGAGGGGCGGGAACCAACCGGTTTCCGCCCCCATCTCGTTCAGTGCCGGCCCCATGGATGCGGGGCCGGCCATGCACCTTACTTAACTTCGACAGAAGCGCCCTGCTCTTCCAGCATCTTCTTGATCTTCTCGGCCTCTTCCTTGTTCACGCCTTCCTTCACGGTCTTCGGCGCGCCCTCGACGAGGTCCTTGGCTTCCTTGAGGCCCAGGCCAGTGATGGTCCGGACTTCCTTAATCACGTTGATCTTCTTCTCGCCGGCCTTGGCGAGGATCACGGTGAACTCGGTCTGCTCCTCGACGGGAGCCGCGGCGGCGGCCGGAGCGGCGGCGGCGGCAACGGCCACCGGCGCGGCGGCGGAGACGCCCCACTTCTCTTCGAGCAGCTTGGACAGCTCAGCCGCCTCAAGCACGGTCAGGGTGGAGAGCTCGTCCACCAGCTTCTGCAGATCAGCCATTTCAGTGTCTTTCCTAGATAGGTCTCTGGTCAGTTCCTCGCAAGGCCGGACCACCCGGCACACGCGTCGTCATCAGGTGTCGCTTAGAGCGGTCAGGCCGCCTCGTCCTTCTTGGCGTAGGCCCCGAAGACCCGAGCGAGCTGTCCGGCCGGCGCCTGGAGAACGCCTGCGATGCGGGTCGCGGGGGTGGAAATCATCCCCAGCAGACCGGCGCGCAGAGTGTCCAGCGACGGCAGTTCGGCCAGCGCCTTGATCCCATCCGCATTGAGCGTCTGGGTGCCAAGGGCGCCGCCGATGATGACGAACTTCTCGTTGGTCTTGGCGAACTCGATGGCGGTCTTCGCCGCGGCAACCGGATCCTTCGACCACGCGAGCGCGGTCGGGCCCTTCAGCAGCGGCTTGATGCCTTCGAATCGGGTCCCATCCAGGGCGAGCATGGCCAGCCGGTTCTTCGCGACCTTGAAGTCCACCCCTGCCGCCCGCATCCGGCGTCGCAGATTCGTCACTTCGGCGACGGTCAGACCCTTGTTCTGGGTGACCACCACCATCGACGTCTCGGCAAACACCGTGGCGAGGGAGGCGACGAACTCTCGCTTCTCCGTACGGTCCACAGTCCCGTCTCCTTTTGGCCTGGGACGCACATGCGCCCCACGCCGGGTTTCCCAATAGCCGCCCCCCGCATGGAGACGGCCAGGTTCGCCTGTCCTTGCCAGCCCGAAGGTTGCCCTTCGAACCGTAGCCGGAACCGCCAGACCTTTGGGTTCGCACCCTCAATCCGGCTTCCCCGTCTGCCACGCGCGGGCTGCTGCCCATTAAATGCCGGCCCGTGCCGGATGCGTGTGGTCTTGGACAGGTTCGGGGGCTTTCACCCCCTGGCCTCCGCGCCAGCCGAAGCCGAGGCGGCGGATCTCAGCCCGGGTGGCGCACCACCCGGGAAACTCGTTCAGCCGTTCAGGCTGGACACATCCACGCGCACGCCCGGGCCCATCGAGGAGCTGAGCGAGGCCTTCTGCAGATAGGTGCCCTTCGCCCCGGTCGGCTTGGCGCGCTGCACCGCATCGACCAGCGCCTTGATGTTCTCGACCAGCTTGTCAGCCTCGAAGCTCGCCTTGCCGACGCCGGCATGGATGATGCCCGCCTTCTCGGCGCGGAACTCGACCTGGCCGGCCTTGGCGGCGGCGATCGCGCCCTTCACGTCCATGGTGACGGTGCCGAGCTTGGGGTTCGGCATCAGGCCGCGCGGGCCCAGGATCTTACCCAGGCGACCGACGATGCCCATCATGTCAGGCGTGGCGATGCAGCGGTCGAACTGGATGTCGCCGGCCTGGACCTTCTCCATCAGATCTTCCGCACCCACCACGTCGGCCCCGGCGGCGAGCGCCTCCTCGGCCTTGGCACCGCGGGCGAACACGCCGACGCGGAGCGTCTTGCCGGTGCCGTTGGGCAGGCTGATCAGGCCGCGGACCATCTGGTCGGCGTGGCGCGGGTCAATGCCCAGGTTCATGGTGAACTCGACGGTCTCGTCGAACTTCGCCTTCGCGTTGGCCTTCACCAGGGTGATGGCATCGGAGATGCCGTAGGACTTGGTCCGGTCGAAGCTCTCGTAGCCAGCCTTCAGACGCTTGTCGTGTGCCATGATCAGCCCTCCACCACGGTCAGACCCATCGAGCGCGCGGAGCCCTTCAGCATGCGCACCGCGGCATCCATGTCGTTCGCGTTCATATCGACCATCTTCTGCTTGGCGATCTCTTCCAGCTGGGAGATCGTCACGCGGCCCACCGAGGCGCCCTTGCCGGGCGTGGTGCTGCCGGCGGTGATGCCGGCGGCCTTCTTGATGAATTAGGTGTTCGGCGGGGTCTTGAGCACGAAGCTGAAGGTACGGTCGCCAAACGCGGTGATCACAACGGGGATCGGCATGCCCGGCTCGAGCGTCTGCGTCGCCGCGTTGAACTCTTTGACGAACTGCATGATGTTCAGGCCGCGCTGACCCAGCGCCGGGCCCACCGGCGGCGACGGGTTGGCCTTGCCTGCAGGGATCTGCAGCTTGATGTAGCCGACAATCTTCTTCGCCATCCCTGGCTCCTGTCCAAGGGACCGCGGTGCATACGACCCGCCCCGCCACGCACGACCTCGTGCGCACGGGGACCGATCTCCCGCGTTCCAAAATGAGGGCGGGGCATTACAGGCTCGCCGCAGCGTTGTCCAGCCGGATTCGGCTGGTCGCATAGCGGATCTGCGCCGGGTGCCCCGGAGAGGGGCAGGGTCATCGTAGTCTTGGCGTCGTTTTTATTCAGAAAACAGGGCCTGTCTGGAGGGAAAGAACCAGAGACCTTTTGAAAATGTGCGGTTGCGGGGGTGATGGCCCTGGAGGGCGGAGGTCGGTATAGAGGCGTCACCTTGAACAGTTCGCCCTACCCGCCCCGGCCGTTTGCTTCCGCCGCGGGCATTCTTGCCGGCGTGCTGTGGGGGTTTGGTGATGTGCTCTCCAAGCCGGTGTTCGCCGCCGGCACCGGGGCGCTGACGCTCTCCAGCCTGCGCGGGGTGATCGGCATCGCATTCATGGCGGCCTGGTTGAAATTCGCCCCGCCGAGCGGCGAGATCAGCCGCCGGCAAACGGTGATCGCGCTGTTCGTCGGGCTGCTGTTCGGGGTGAATGTTCTTAGTATTTTCAATGCGCTGCACTATCTGCCGGTGCCGGTGGCGATTCTGGCCTACTTTATTTATCCGCTGATGACCGGGCTGGTCGGCGCAGCCCTTGGGCTGGAGCGGGTGAATATCCTCTCGATCCTGGCGGCACTTGCCGCCTTCGCCGGGCTCGCGTTGATGATCGGCGCCAGCCCGGCCTCGTTGTCGGCCTTCGGGCTGACGCTCGCCTTCCTCGCCGCCGGCGTGCGGGTGGCGATGCTGCTGGTCGCGCGGTCGATGCTGGCCGGCGTGGATGGGCGGCTGACCACCTGGTATTCGTCGCTGAGCAGCACCGCTCTGCTGATGGTGATGCTGCTGGCCACCGGCGGCTGGCAGCCGCCGACCACGGCGATCGGTGGCGTGGCCATGGTGGCGATGGCGTTGTTCAGCTCGGCGGCGGTGGCGTTCATGTTCATCTCCACCATGCGGGTGGGCGCATTCCGCACCGCGTTGCTGACCAATGTGGAGCCGCTGGTGTCCACGCTGGGGGCGATGATCTTTCTCGGCGAGAGCCTGACCACGCTGCAGGGGTTCGGCGCCGCGGTGATGATCGTGGCCCTGTGCGCCTTTCAACTGGTGCGATGACGGAGCCAACCTTGCCGGAACGCGCACCGACAGGCAGTTCTCACCCATGACACGCCCGCCGCTCGGAACATTGATTGTTGTCGCGACCCTGGTCCGTCTCGCCGCGGGCTATCTGGTCGGGCTGGGGGTGGATGAGAGCTATATGGTGGCCGCCGGGCGGGTCTGGCAGCTCTCCTATTTCGACCACCCGCCGATCGCCTGGTGGCTGTCGCATGGCATGGCGGCACTCACCGGCAGCGAGGCGCCGATCGTGGTGCGGCTGCCCTTCATCGCGCTGGCCGCGCTCTCGACCTGGCTGCTGTTTCGCCTGACGGAGCGGGCCTTTGGGGACCGCGCGGCTTGGTGGGCGGCGCTGTGCTTCACGCTGGCGCCGGTGCTGAGCCTGTCGGGCGGCAGCTGGGTGCTGCCGGACGGGCCGGCGGAGTGCGCCCTGCTGGCCGCCGCTGTGTGCCTGTCATGGGCGGTGGAAACCCGCGCGACGGGATGGTGGCTCGGCGCGGGGGCGGCGGCCGGGCTGGCGCTGCTGTCGAAATACAGCGCGGTGCTGCCGCTGTTCGGCGCGCTGATCTATCTGCTGAGCGACCCGGATGGGCGACGCAGCCTGACCAAGGCCGGGCCCTGGCTCGCCGGGCTGCTGGCGCTCGCGATGCAGGCACCGGTGCTGATCTGGAACATCGAGCATGACTGGGTGAGCCTCGCCTTTCAGGGCGGCCGGGCGGCGGCGCGCGGGCTGCATCCGCTCGGACCGCTTCAGGTGATCGCCGGCGAGGCGGCGTTCATGCTGCCCTGGATCTGGCTGCCATGCGTGGTCGGGCTGTGGCAGGCGCTGCGCGGACCCCGGCGTGGGCCCTGCTGGATGTTCGCCTGCCTCGGCGCGCCGGCGGTGATCCTGTTCGCGGTGGTCGCCGCCTGGTCGCCCAAGGTGCTGATGCATTGGGCGGCCCCCGGCTATCTGTTGCTGCTGCCGCTGGCCGGCCGGCTGATCGCCGAACGCCACGCGGCAACGGCCAGATGGTTCGCTTATGCCAGCACCGCGCTGGTGCTGGCCGGCCTCGCCGGGCTGGTGGCGGTGAGCCGGTTCGGCTGGCCCGACCTGGTGCGTCCGGCCGACGTTGCGCAGGTCGCCGATTGGGACGGGCTGCTGAAAGGCCTGGCCATGCGCGGCGAGGGGCGTGGCCCGGTGGCGGGGCTGCGCTGGCTGGATTGCGGCAAGATCGGCTACGGGCTGGGGCCGGACCGCACCATCCTGTGCCTGACCGACGATGCCCGCCAGTTCGGCTTCATGACCGCGCCCGGCGCGCATCGGGGCGACACGGTGCTGGTGCTCGCGCCGCGCATCTCGGCGGAGGAGGCCGCGACGCGGCTGGCCGGGTATTTCGACCGCATTGTCGCGCTGCCGCCGCTGACCCTGCATATGGGCGCGCAGGACATGGCCATTCCGGCCTATCGCGGCATTGGGCTGCATACGCCGTGAATGAGCCGGCCAACGGCGGGCTCAAGAGCATCGCCCTGCGCGGCGGCGTGGCGGTGGGGCTGTCGCAGGCGGTGCAGATGGCGATGCGGCTGGTCAGCGTGGTGGCGCTGTCGCGGCTGCTGGTGCCCGCCGATTTCGGACTGATGGCGGCTCTGGCGCCGCTGATCGCCTTTGTCGCGCTGGTCCAGGGTGTGGGGATGCAGCAGGCGGTGATCCGGCATCAGGCGCTGGCCCCCGCGCAGCTGAGCCGGATTTTCTGGCTGACCTCGGCGGCGAGCCTGCTGTGCGCGGCGCTCGTTGCGGCCAGCGCGCCGGCGGTGGCGGGCTTCTATCGCGATCCAAGGCTGGTGTGGCTGACGGTGGCGGCCGCGGTGCCGCTGGTGCTGAGCAGCCTGGCCTCGCTGCCGGTGGGGGTGCTGAATCGCGAGCTGCGCTTTTCCACGGTCGCGGCCATCGACGCCGGCGCGGCGGTGGCCGGCGTGCTGTGTGCGGTGATCGCCGCATTGCTGGGCGCGGGCTACTGGGCGCTGCTGGTGGCGACCTTCGCGGCGAATGCGACGAGCCTGCTGGCCAGCTGGTGTGCCGCGCGCTTTCGCCCTGGCCGGCCGGATTTCACCCTGCCGGACCGGGCGCTGCTGGGGTTCGGGGCCAATCTCTCCGGCTTCTCGCTGGTGAATTTCTTTTCGCGCAATCTCGACAATGTCCTCATCGGGCGGGTCTGGGGGGCGGTGCAGCTGGGCTTTTATGACCGCGCCTATATGCTGCTGCTGTTTCCGCTGCAGGCGGTGATGCAGCCGATCGGGGCGGTGATGCTGCCGTTGCTGAGCCGGATCGAGACCGACACGGTGCAGCTGCGCGACGTGTATC
>CAIVDX010000574.1 GCA_903904805.1 uncultured Rhodospirillales bacterium | reverse complement strand
GGTCAGCGCATCCTTGTCGCGCGTCTGGCTCGCCGCCAGCAGATGCAGATTCTCCACCCGCTTGTCGCGGATCAGCGCCTGCGCCAGCTTCGCCTCGCCCTGGATCACGTTGATCAGGTCATACACAACCCGCCGCTCGGCGCCGAGGATCAGGTCGAGATTGCGCAAGCCAACATCGAAATCAACCAGCACCACACTCTGCCCGGCCTGCGCCAGCGCCACGCCAAGTGCTGCGGTGGAGGTGGTCTTGCCCACACCACCCTTGCCGGATGTCACCACCAGGACTTTCGACATGAATTTCTCCTTCCCAGCGCCCGGCTCAGGGCAACTTTTGAATCTGCAAGGTCTCGCCATCGAGCCATGCCTGCGCCTTCTGCCCGCGCACCTCCGCGGGCATCTCCTCGGCGGTGCGATACAGCCCGTCGATCGACAATAATTCCGCCTCCAGCTTCTGGCAGAAGATCCGCGCCCCCGCGCCGCCGGCAAACCCCGCGATCGCCCGCCCGCGCAGCGCCCCATAGACATGGATCGACCCCGCCGCGACGATCTCCGCACCCGACGACACCGCCCCAATGATGGTGATGTCACCAGCCTGATTGAGGATCGTCTGCCCCGAGCGCACCGGCTTGGTGATGATGATCGCATTCGGCTGCGGCTTCGGCGGCTCGGCGATCTCCTGCGTCGGCCGCCCGCCCACCAGCAGCGCCGGGAACGGCCAGTTCTCCTTCGTCCGCGCCGCCTCCACGCCCTCGACGCCGATCACCCGCACGCCACGCTCGGCCAGGCTCTCGAACAGCACCGCATATTCGCCGTTATCCACCGGCCCCAGCGCCGAGAGATCCACCACCACCGGCCGCGCCGAGAGCACCTCCGGCGCGCGATCCAGCTGCTCGCCCAACGCCGCCAGCCAGCCATCAAGCGGCGCCTCCGGCACCAGGGAAATGGCGATGAAGGAGCGGCCGCGGACTCGGATGGCAGTACGGATGAGAGGTTTGGACACTCCCTTGGGCTAGAAGCCGGCCGCCCCAAGGTCAACGTGAATCCCCACCCCGGGCAGCGGATTCATCGCCCGCCCCCCTCCGTCTCGCGGTGCAAGGGCCCGCGCGCCCCCCGCATCGCCCTCCCACCGCCACCCCGCGCCGCCCGCCAGCCCTGCGACTCGGCCCGGAGTCGCACCGCGCCCCGTTCTTCCGCCCCCTCCCTGCTCCCGATCCCTGGGCCCGGCACTTATTCACGATAGGTTAACGATCGGCTGACGCGGCCATGCCCAGTCTCCCCCACGATGACGATCTCAACCCGCCCGCCCGAGCCCTTCTCTCTGCCCGCCCCGGCTGACGCCCCGGCCGACTCCAAGCCCGACGCCCACGGCCGCGCGCCCAAACCCCCGCGCCGCGACGCCGACACCGCCGAGCGCCTGCGCGTGCTCGAAAACATCGTCTTCGCCCAAGGCTGGGACATTGACGGCCTCACCGCCCAGCGCGACGATCTCACCAGCCAGCTCCAGGCCGCCCGCGCCGCCC
>CAIVDX010000573.1 GCA_903904805.1 uncultured Rhodospirillales bacterium | reverse complement strand
GGCAAGTTCATGATCGGCCAGATGGTGCTGCGCGGCGGCTCTCTGGCCACCCCGCCCGGCCATGCGCGGCCGAGCTATCGCAACTTCTTCCACCCCGACAAACGCTGGCAGTTCGCCGGACTCCGTCTGGCCCGCTAGGGTGGACGAAATTCCAGGAAACGATCCCATGCCCGATGGCAGCTTCGCCACCCAGGACAGCTCCGTCCCGACCGACCCCCACCTCGCCGCCGAGGCGCTGGAGGGTCTGCTCGCCCCCACCAAGACCCTGCCGCCGAAATTCTTCTACGACGCCGCCGGCTGCGCCCTGTTCGACGACATCACCAGGCTGCCGGAATATTACGTCACCCGCACCGAGCGCGCGCTGCTCGGCTCGATCGCCCCGGAGCTGGGCGAGCTGCTGCCATCCGGCGCGGCGCTGGTGGAGTTCGGCGCCTCCGACGAGGCCAAGGCGAGCCTGCTGATCGCACATCTGCGCACCCCCGCCGCCTATGTGCCGATCGACATCGCCGCCGGCGCGCTCGCCGCCTTGCGCGCGCGCATGGCACGCAGCCATGTCGGCCTGCCGGTGCTGCCCATCGCGGCCGATTTCATCCGCCCGCTCGCCCCGCCGGCGGGCATCATGGGGCTGCGCGCGATCGGCTTTTTCCCAGGCTCCACCATCGGCAATTTCGATCCCGCCCAGGCCGAGCGCTTCCTGCGCGGTGCCCACCACATGCTCGGGCCGAACGCCTATTTCGTGGTCGGCGTCGATCTGCGCAAACCCGTCGAGATCCTGATCCCCGCCTATGACGACGCGCAGGGTGTCACCGCCGCCTTCAACCTCAATCTGCTCACGCGGTTGAACCGCGAGGCCGCGGCCGATTTCGACCTCGCGCGCTTCGCCCATCAGGCCCGCTGGAACGACGAGGAAGGCCGCATCGAGATGCATCTGGTCAGCCGCGGCGCGCAGAGGGTGAGCGTCGCCGGCACGCCGATCAGCTTCGCCGATGGCGAGAGCATCCACACCGAAAACAGCTACAAGCACAGCGTGCCCGGCTTCCTCACGCTGGCCGCCCGTGCCGGCTGGCGCGGCTGCCGGGTCTGGACCGATCCTGCTCGGCATTTCTCCATCCATCTGCTGCAGGCGAACAGCGATTGACGAAACTCCAGCTCAGCATCGGCATCACCGACAATCCGCGCACCCGCCCGGTGATCAGCGGGCGCGTCGAGGCGGACGCGATCTCGCTGCTGCCCACCGTGCTGCATCCCAGCGAATTGTTCTGGCGCCAGCTGAAATTCGCCGAGTTCGACATCGCGGAGATGTCGATGTCGTCGTTCCTGATGGCCACCGCCCATGGCGATGATCGGTTCATCGGGCTTCCGGTCTTCACCACCCGCCGCTTTTTCCATACCGGCATCATCGTCCGCCGCGACGCCGGGATCGACACGCCCGCCGATCTGATCGGCAAGCGCGTCGGCGTGCCCGAATATCAACAGACCGCCGCCCTGTGGACCCGCGGCGCATTGCTGCACGAATTCGGCGTGCGTGACAGCGACATGGAATTCTGGATGGAGCGCGACCCCGCCCGCAGCCATGGCGGCGCAACCGGCTTCACCCCGCCACCTGGTGTCACGGTCCATACGGTGCGCGCCGAAACGAGCCTGGGCGGCATGATGCAGGCCGGCGCGCTGGACGCGGTGATCCATTATATCCGCAAGCAGAACCTGGTCGATCGCAGCACCGCCGATCTGGCCAATGATCCGGCGATGAAAACCCTCTTCGCGAACCCGGCGGCCGAGGGCGCGCGCTATTTCGCCAAGACCGGCCTGTATCCGATCAATCACGGCATGGTGGTCCGCCGCAGCCTGTATGAGCAATATCCCTGGGTGGTGCTCAATCTTCTCAACGCGTTCAACACCGCCAACGACCTCGCCGAGCGCCAGCGCATCGAGCATGTGCGCTATCATCTCGATACCGGACTGTTGCCGCCCGGCAGCGACGCAGCGCTGCGGCACCGTTTGATCCAACACGGCGTCGTCGCCAACCGCGCAACGCTGGACACCATCGCCGCCTATTCAGCGGAGCAGGGCCTGACGCCGCGCATCCTGGCCCTGGACTCCCTCTTCGCGCCCAACACTCTCGACCAGTAATCCAACAGGTCGTTGCGCTTTCCTTCCAGAAAGACGACTCTCACCCGGCAATGACCGCCGCCGGATCGATGGCCCGCGTCAACATCCCCTCCCGAGCCATCGCCTCGATCCAGAATGCCAGCCCGTCCGGCGCGATCGCCATCTCCAGGGCGGGATAAGGCAAGGTCGCGAGCACCGGCGGCGGCAGGCTGATATAGGGGGCCAGATCGGCGCGCGCCTCGTCGGGCCGAGCGAGAGCGAATTGCATGCCCTGCGCCAGGCCCGCGCGAAAGCCGGCGAGGGCGGCTTGATTGCGGTCCACCCAGCCGCGCTCGGCGATGAACAGCGTGCCCAGAATGTCCTTCGGCAATTCGTCGGCGAAGCGCACCACGGTGCCGACAATGCCATCCTGCTGCACGCGGGTGAGATAGGGCTCGACGATCACCGCGCCATCGGCCGATGCGCTGCGCAGCGCATCGGGGGTGCGCGGCGAGGGCAGTTCGATATAGCCCAGGCTGTCGGGGTCCACGCCATTGCCGCGCAGCCAGCGACGGAACAGCACATCGACGGAAGATTTCAGCCCTGGCAACAGGATTTTCCGCCCCACGAGGCTTCTCGGACCGTCATAGGCCACACCCGGACGCAGCCCGAGCGCGAAGCTCGCATGGCCGCGCGGGGTGATCGTGGCACCCGCGATGGCAACCAGGTCCATGCCGCCATCGAGTGCGAGCAGGAACACCGCCGCGTTCAGCGCGCCGATCTCGATCGAGCCCGAGAGCAGCGCCGGCGGAATGGTCGGGTTGAGCGGGATGGCGGTGAAGCGCACATCCACGCCATGCTCAGCGAAAAAGCCGCGATCACGCGCGACATAGGCGCCGAGATATTCGGCAAGTGGCGTGTAGCCGATGCGCAGCAGCGTCGCCGCGCCGGCGCTGTCTGAACCTGCCGCCCAGGCGGCGAGGCTGGCGAGGCCGGCGAACGCGCGGCGGCCAAGCTGCGCCGTCACAGATCGGAATCTGTCAGGCGGCGGCTCGGCTTCATGAAAAAGGCGATGAAGGTGCAGCCCTCCGGACTATGCGCCTCATGCCGGCTTCCGGCTTCGCGCCAGACGAAATTGCCGGCGCTGCATTCGCCCTGCGCGTCGATCAGCCGGCCTTCCAGCATGTAGGTCTGTTCGATCTCAGGATGTTCATGGAAGGGCACCACCGCACCCGGATTCATCTTGAACATGATGGTGGCCATCTCGCTGCCGGGATCGCGGAACAGCACCTTCATCAGCCCGCCACCCCCCGGTGCCGGCTGCCAGGGCTCGGCATCGATGTCGATGAAATGCGACCCCGCATGCACGCGGCCCGGCGGTGACGCGGTGTTGTCCTGCGACATTGTCTGCCTCCCTGTGTTGCGTCGAACAGTGCCAAGCACCTGCGGCGGCGGCAAGCGCGCCCTCAGGCGGCGATCACCGCGCGCGGATCGATCGCGCGCGTCAGCATCCCCTCCGCCATCATCGCGTTGATCCAGAACGCGAGCCCGGCCTCGCTCACCGAAACGTTCAGATGCGGATAGGGCATCCCCGCCACCACCGCGGGCGGCAGGTTCAGATAGGGCGCCATGATCGCCCTGCCCTGCTCCTCCGATGCCATCGCGAAGGCCGAGCCCTCGGCGAGCCCGGCGCGGAACGCCGCGAGCGGTCCCGGATTGGCCGCCACCCAGGCGCGTTCGGCGATGTAGAATGTGCCGATGATGTCGGTGCCCAGCTCGTCGGCGAAGCGCACCACCCGCCCGGCGATGCCCTCCTGCACCACCCGCGTCAGATACGGCTCGACAATCACCGCGCCATCGAAATTGGTGCCGCGCAGCGCGTCCGGCATGCGGTTCGACGCCATCTCGACGAAGGTGATCCGCTCGCCGCTGGCGCCGCGCGCGCGCAGCCAGCCGCGGAACAGCACCTCGACGGAGGTGCGCAGCCCCGGCAGCATGATCCGCTTGCCCGCCAGACTGGCCGGCCCGTCATAGGCAACGCCGGGGCGCAGCACGAGCGCCATGATGCCGTGCCCCTTCGGCGTCACGGTGGCGCCGGCCACCAGCTGCAGATCGAGCCCGCCATCGAGCGCCAGCAGAAACACCGCCGGATTGATCGCGCCGATCTCCACCGAGCCCGACTCCAGCGCCGGCGGAATCGTCGGGTTCAACGCCAGCGCGGTGAAGCTCACATCCACGCCATGGGCCGCAAAGAAGCCGCGTTCACGCCCGGCATAGGCGCCCAGAAACTCCACCAGCGGGGTATAGCCGATGCGGATTTTCGCCAGCTCCGCCCGGGCCGGCCGCGCGAGCGATGCGGCGGCCGCCAATGTGGCGAGCCCGCGCCGGGACAGATTCAGAGCCATGATCGCCTCCCTCTCGCCGGCTCTGCTGGCCGGACTGCCGGCGGAGTCTGCCCCGCGTGACGCCCTGCGGCAATATCGGCCTTTGCGCTGGGTCAATGCAGCGGCCCGCCGACGCGCGCAGCCTCATGGCGTTGTCATTGGGCAAGGAGCCAAGCATGCAACCCTTCACCATGGATGCCCGAGCGGTCTTCGCCTTTCGTTTCCTGATGGGCTGGACCTTCCTTTATGCCGGCGTGACGCAGGTGCTCTCGCCGGACTTCACCGTGGCGGCGTTCCTGTCGCACACCAAGACATTCCACGATCTCTACGCGCCGCTCACCAACCCCACGATCGCGCCCACGCTCACCTTCCTGGTCTCGTGGGGGCATCTGCTGATCGGGCTGTCGCTGGTCAGCGGCCTGCTGGTGCGCATCAGCGGCGTGTTCGGCGTGCTGCTGATGCTGACCTACTACACCGCGCATCTCGACTTCCCCTATGTCGAGAACAAACTCAACTTCGTGTTCGATTTCCACATCGTCTTCGCGCTGCTGATCGGCTGGCTGGTGGCGGTGAATGCCGGCCGCGCGTTCGGTCTGGACGGCTGGCTCGCCGAGCGCGGACATCAGGCCCTGCCGGCGCATGGCTGAGCCGGGCACGCCGGCGGCGGGGCAATCCCCGCCGCCGCGCATCCGCGCGGGCGCCTGCGGGGGATTGATCCCCCGGCTTGCGCCAACCCCGACCCGAGCCAGAACCTCGGCCTGAAGCTCGGCCTGAACCTGGGCCTGAACCTGGGCCAGAGCCTGACCACCCTTCTGGTGGCGCGGACAGCCTGCCCACCAACAGATGAAGAAATCATCAACCCAGCCGCCAGCCGCGCTGGAATTTCGCCCCCCGCCCGCCGGCAGCGGATTTTACACCGGCGCGCGATCTGCTACCCCGGCCGGAACATCATTCGGGGAGCATCAGATGGAACAGGCAGTCAGGTTCGATTCGGCGGGGCTCAGCCTGTCCGGCGTGGTGCGGCTGCCCGAGGGCATCGCGCCAGGTGAGCGTCGCCCCGCCGTCATCGTGCTGCATGGCTTTGGCAGCAACAAGCTGTCCGGCAACGTCAAGCGCCCGATGAAGATGCTGTCCGATGCCGGCTACGTCACCCTCGGCTTCGACATGCGCGGCTGCGGCGAGAGCGAGGGCGAGAAGGCCCGCCTGATCTGCCTCGAGCAGGTGGAGGACACCTCCAACGCCATCACCTTCCTGCAATCCAACCCGCATGTTGACCCCGACCGCATCGCGGTGCTCGGCAGCAGCTTCGGCGCGGCGGTGGCGGTCTATACCGGCGGCGTCGACCCGCGCGTCGCCGCGGTGATCAGCTCCGGCGGCTGGGGCGACGGCGAGCGCAAGTTCCGCGGCCAGCATGTCGGCCCCGAGGCCTGGGCGAAATTCACCGCCATGCTCGCCGAAGGCAAGCGCGTGCGCGAAACCACCGGCCAGTCGTTGATGGTGCCGCGCTACGACATCGTGCCGATCCCCGGCGGCCTGCGCACCCATCTCGCGCCGGGCTCGGTGCAGATGTTCCCCGCCGAGACCGCGCAGAGCATGTATGATTTCCGCGCCGACGACGTGATCGGCAACATCGCCCCCCGCCCGGTGCTGCTGCTGCACAGCTCGGTCGATTCCGTCACGCCGACAGAACAATCCATCGAGATGTTCAAGCGCGCCGGCCAGCCCTGCGATCTGCATCTCTTCGCCGAGACCGATCATTTCATGTTCGACGATGACAGCGTGCGGGTGAAATCGGTGCTGTTCGACTGGCTCGACCGCTATTTCCCGGTGCAGCTCAACGAGGTGCCGGCATGAGCGCGTTCATCGTCACCACCCGCGACGGCCAGCAGATCGCCGCGCATGAGATGGGCCGCGCCGACGGGCCGGTGCTCACCCTTGTGCATTCGCTGGCGATGTCGGCGGCCTTCTGGGATCGCACCACCAAATTGCTGGCCGACCAGTTCCGCATCATCACGCTGGATTGTCGCGGCCATGGCGCCTCCTCGCGCGCGCCGGGCCCCTACAGCGTCGACATGATGGCCAACGACATCGCCGACGTGCTCGATGCCGTCGGCGTCGAGCGCACCATCATCGCCGGCTGCTCGATGGGCGGCTGCGTGGCCCTCGCCTTCGCCATCGCCTATCCCGACCGCACCCGCGCGCTGGGCCTGATCGACACCACCGCCTGGTATGGCGACACCGCCCCGGCCGACTGGTCGCAGCGCGGCCGCCAGGGCATGGAAAAGGGCCTCGCCTCGCTCGTCGCCTTCCAGACCACCCGCTGGTTCTCCGACGCCTTCCGCGAGGAGCATCCCGAGGTGGTGCAGTCGCTGGTGGATGTGTTCGTCGCCAACGATCCGGCCTGCTACCTCGCCAGCTGCGAGATGCTCGGCGCGGCCGACCTGCGGGCAGGCCTGAAGGACATCGACATGCCCACCGCGGTGATCGTCGGCGAGGAGGATTACGCCACGCCGGTCGCGATGTCGGAGGCCTCGGCGGCCGGCATCACCGGCGCGACGATGGAGGTGATCCCGGGCGGGCGGCATCTCACCCCGGTGCAGTGCCCCGACCGCATCGCCCGCTTCCTGCGCGCCCTGGCCGATCGCTAGGCACCGCCGGTGAGCATCCAGCCCGGCCGGATCGGCGCGGACACGTTGCGCGGCTTCGTCGCCGCCATCTTCACCGCCGCCGGGATGCCCACCGCCCATGCCGAGGCCACCGCCGAGATGCTGGTCTGGGCGGATCTGCGCGGCGTGGGCTCGCACGGCATCAGCCGCGCGCCACGGTATCTCGAGCTGATCGCCAGCGGCCAGATGGACCCGGCGGCACAGCCGATGCTCACCCACCCCGCCCCGGCGCTGGGCCGGCTCGACGCCCGGCGCGCGCCCGGCGCGGTGGCGATGCGCCTGGCGATCGACGACGTCGCGCGCCAGGCCAGCGTGTTCGGCACCGGCACCGTGCTGGTCGCCAACGCCACCCATGCCGGCGCGATCGGCATGCACGCCGCCGCACTGGCCGAGCAGGGCCTGGCCGGCATGGTGATCGCCGCCGGCATCCCCAACATGGCCTATCACGGCGCCGCCTCGGTCAGCCTCTCCACCGCGCCGATCGCCATCGCGGTGCCAGGCGCCCCCGGCGAGGCGCCGCTGCTGCTCGACATGGCAAGCGCCACCCTCGCGATGGGCCGGCTGAAACAGATGCAGCGCGCCGGCGAGCGCCTGCCCGAAGGCTGGGCGCTCACCAAGGCCGGCCTGCCCACCACCGACCCTGCCGAGGCGGCGATCCCGCTGCCGGTCGGCGGCCCCAAGGGCTCCGGCCTCGCGTTGCTGTTCGAATGCCTCACCGGCCTGCTCTCCGGCGCCCCGGTGCTGGCCGCCTTCATCACCGGTGAGCGCCGCAAGCACGCCCAGGGCGTGCTGGTCTATGCCATCGACATCGCCGCCCTGCGCCCGCTGGAGGAATTCCGCGCCGATGTGGCCGCCCTGGTCGGAGTGATCCGCGCCCTGCCGCGCCAGGCCGGGGTGAGCGAGCTGCTGCTGCCGGGCGAGCGCGGCGGTCGGGTCGCGGCGGAGCGCGCGGCCCACGGCATTCCCACCAGCGGCCCGGCCTGGGCCGAGCTGCTCGAGGTCGCCGCGCGACTGGGCGTTGCGCCGCCGACACTTTCTTAACCCCGCCGATCGATACTGCCCCGATCACCTGACCGGGAGCTGTCCGATGGCCGTTCTTCCTCACCGCCGCACCCTGCGCATGCGCGGCCGCCTGCTGCTCGGGTTTGGCGCGCTGGTGCTGGTGTCGCTGCTGCTCGCCGCGATCGCCGCCTGGAGCAACCAGCTGGTGCAGGCCGACATCGCGGCAACCAACCTGCGCTCCGCCCTCGCCTCGCGCAGCGCGCTCACCGCGATGAAGCTGCAGGAGGTGCGCGCCGCCCAGCAACGCTACGGCGCCACGTCCGACCCGGCGGCGCTCACCGCCCTGCGCACCCAGCTGCGCGCGGCGGAGGAGCTGCTGGGCCAGTCGGAAACCCAGGCGCAAAGTGCCGATCCGAACGATGCCTCGCCCTACACCCAGATGCTCGATCTGGTGCGGCAATATCGCCTGGGCATCGCCGGCTTCGCCGAACAGATGGAGGCCGCCCGCACCGCGCGGGAGGAGCTGGTGAAGGATGGCCAGCGCATGTCCGCCGCCGCCAGCACCGTGGTGGCCACCACCGCGGACAGCCCGCGCCCCTTCATCGCCGAGGGCGGCGTGGCGGTGCAGGCCAAGGTGGGCCTGGTCGAGAGCAGCACCTGGCGCTTCCTCTCCACCACCGATGCCTCCGCCATGTCGCGGGTGGCTCGGATGGTGAAGGATGCGCGGGACTCGATCACCCGTCTGGTGGCGCTGTCCGGCGAGGATGCCGCCTATCTCACCAACGTGACCGACACGATGCACCGCACCCTCGATCTGTTCGCTGCCCGCTTCGAAACACTCTCGGCCGCCCGCCTGGCCGGGCTGCGCATGGAGCAGGAGCGGATGAACCCGCTGATCGACCGCCTGGTCCGCGCCTCCGATGAGCAGCGCGCGATGGAGGTGGAGCGGCGCGGCGCGCTCGAGCAGGAGATGAAGGCCTCGATGGCCCGCACCGTCTGGATGGAGGTCGGCGGCGCGCTGGTGGGGCTGATGCTGGCGCTGCCGCTGGCACTGTGGATCGCCGGTTCGGTCACCCGCCCGGTGCTCGCGCTCACCTCGGCGCTGGGCGCGCTCGGTGCCGGTCAGCGCGATATTCGGGTGCCCGCGCACGCGCGCCAGGATGAACTCGGCGAGATGGCCCGTGCGGTGGAAGTGCTGCGCCAGACGGCGATCCGGGCGGACCAGGCCGCCGAGCAGCGCGCCGCCGATCTCGCCGCGCAGGCCGCGCGCGCGACAAAGCTGGGCGAGCTGTCTGGCCGTTTCGAACAGGAGGTGAGCGCGCTGCTGCACCAGCTGGAGGACGCCAGCGGCCAGATGCGTGGCACCGCCGAGGTGATGAGCCAGACCGCGACCGACACCAACGACCAGTCCGACGCCGTCACCCGCGCCGCCG